>CAJWMT010000010.1:0-43908 GCA_913044275.1 uncultured Cellvibrionales bacterium | reverse complement strand
TGCCCCATCGACTCGATCAAGTTCATCGATCTATTGACAGGGTATTGCGCTCAAAAAATATAGATATGCCGGTAAATTTTTCTGCTGGGTCACCTCTCTCGGGAACTCCTTTGATATCGGGCGCCCTAGAATTACTCTCTTCGATCGAAAATCAGCAGCCGTTATCATTTTGGCTTCGACTGATATACTCACCATACTCAGCCTTTGAATTACTCCCTCTTCAAGTGAAGTCAGATATAGAACTCCAGCTTCGAAAGAAGTCGCGCCTTAGTTTGACAACCAGACAATTCCTATATGAGCTGGAGAGAACTAAAACCTCGGGGGATATAGGAGACGCCATCATGGCGTTCCGAGCTCTCTCTACTCTGGGAGAAAATCAATCATATCGCAAAAACACTCTATTAAATTTTTCAAATTGGTCTGAACGCTTCCAGGTCCTTTTAGAGAAACAAAATTGGCCCGGAACCAAAGTACTTTCCAGTTATGAATATCAGCAACTCACTCAATGGGACCATCTAATGGAAGAGTTCCGTGGTCTCGATAATCTGGGAGAGAGAATTAACTCGAGTAAAGCCTTTCAAATTCTCATTTCTATGGCAAATGATCATATCTTCCACGAGCAAACACCTGACGCACCCCTACAAATATTGGGGCTTTTGGAGGCCTCTGGCCTGCATTTTGATAAAATATGGATGTTGGAATTAGACAACAAAAATTTCCCTCAAATGCCCTTAATTAACCCTCTGTTGCCAGTTAGTTTTCAGAAGAAACACGCGTTGCCACGGAGTGATGGAGCGCGGGAATTGCTTATAGCAAAAAGTCTTCTTCAAAGTTTCCATGCTAATGCTAATACATTGATCTGTAGCTATCCATCGCAACGAGACGACGAAATGTCTGTCGAAAGCCCCTTTTTGAGGGAAATAGACACCTCTGAAAGTCTCGAATCACTGAAACTAGCTGGTAATCAAATGCCCCAGGAAGACTATCATCAATCCCCGACAATCGAGTTTTTCGAGCAGCCTAAGGTGCCTCTTGAAATTCGTAAAGAGCGTATTAAAGGCGGGGCTGCCATCCTTCGAAATCAATTCATCTGTCCCTTCAATTCATTCGCGATTCATCGATTAAGAGCAAAACCATTAGAACCACCACATCAAGGAATAAATAAACGTCAGCGAGGAATCTTAATTCATGAAATTCTATTCACATTGTGGTCCAAATGGAAAAATTCTGAAAGCTTAGCTAAATTGAGTGATACGGAGATCACATCACAAATCAATGAGAGTATTGATTTGACTTTTTCTAGGTATGATCGTTTTATAGATTCTCTTAATGGATTCAGATACCGCTCATTAGCAAAATTTCAGATATGTCAGCTGATTGAGGAATGGTTGGCTAAAGAGAAACTCCGAGAACCTTTTGAAGTAATTCTGCTAGAACAGATGTTTACGATCGAATTTGGTGAACTTTCTCTCCAACTGTTTGTGGATAGAATCGATCTTGTGGGTGATAAAATACTCATTATTGATTATAAAACTGGTGATATAAAACCCCGAGGATGGGATCCAGAACATTTAAAGGAACCCCAACTACCCCTCTATGTTCTTGCCTGCCAACCAAGCCCTAACGGTTGTGCATATGCACAACTTACAATTAACTGCGTCAGATTAATTGGTGAAAGTGATGGGCTTCTCTCTCCTGAATTGACTGCGATGGAAGAATGGCAAGCCCGAATTAGTGATTGGAAAACGGGACTCGAAAAATTAGCTGATTCATTTTCTTCGGGTGATTGTGAAATATCTATTAATGATCTCTCTGCTTTTAAACAGCAAAATTTTTTATTACCTTTAAATAGATTTTTTGAAAAGTTTTGATCGCAAAACACATAAAACACGGAATTATTGTTAATGAGTAAACTGAATGACTCTATATTCAGACAAGCAGCTATAGATCCAGAAAGAAGTTTTATTGTGTCTGCCCCAGCCGGGTCCGGCAAAACAGGCTTAATTATTCAAAGATATCTCGCGTTGTTATCTATTGTTGAGAATCCAGAGGAGATTCTCTGTATAACCTTTACAAGGAAAGCTGCCTCAGAAATGTTAGCTCGTGTGTTAATAGCCCTTGAAAATGCTCATACATCTCCATGCCCAGCTGATCCAAACGATGCTACGACATGGCTTCTCGCAAAGAAGGCGCTAGCCCGAAGTAATGAGCTCGACTGGAATCTATTAAATCTCTCATGGAGATTGCGGATCCAGACTATCGACGGTTTCTCTCGCCATATAAGCAATCTCTTTCTTGTGGAATCATCGACTGGCTATGCGCCAAATCCAAGCACTCAACCTTTAATTCACTATCAAACAGCCGCACAAGCCTTACTTTCAAGGATAGAGGAAGACAATCTAATCGGGACATATTTGGGTGTTCTATTGGGTCATTTAGGGAATGACTTCGGTCTTTGCGCCCACCTTTTGTGTAACCTTTTGGAACGGCGGGAACAATGGCTCCCTTTAATTTTTCGAATTCAAACTGATACAGATTATTTCCATTCTGTGCTCGAGCGTATTACAAGGGAGCATCTTGAAAATTTGGCCTCTCTTTTAGGTCCGATTATCAATGATTTTCTATGTCTCACCCACCAAGCTGCAGGCCTTGTTTCAAAGAGCAACTCCGAATTAGAGCAGCTAAGGGACCTTAAAAGCCTTCCTGAGTGCTCTGTAAACGGGCTTTCGGCTTGGAAAGCATTAATTCGGCAATTCCTCACAAAATCGGAGACTTGGAGACAGAAACTTACCGTAAATGAGGGATATCCTCCGGTGGCGAAACAACAAAAACTCCGCGCTCTGGAACTAATAAAATTGTGTCAAAAGATTCCAGGACTGCTCCAACTTATGGTTTCGGTTTTGAGGCTTCCTGAGGATCATAAAAACTCCGCACAACATAAAATTCTTGAGGCAGTAGGATATCTACTCCCTCATCTAGTGGCGGAGTTAAATGTTATTTTTGAGAGCGGCAACGAATGCGATTTCAGTGCTATTACCCTATCCGCTCTCGATGCTCTCAAGTCAAATGATTGCTCAACCAATGTGTCTCACACGTCTTTGCAACTGGATTACAGTTTGAAACACATATTGATTGATGAGTTTCAGGACACCTCAGCTATTCAAATAAAATTAATTGAATCATTACTTGACGGCTGGGAACCTGATGATGGGCGAACCATATTTCTCGTGGGGGACGCGATGCAATCGATGTATAGCTTTCGCAATGCAAATGTGGGCTTATTTCTCCGGGTACAGCAACATTCAATAGCACATATTGAAATTGAGCCACTTATGCTTACGACTAATTTTCGATCCCAGAAACTCGTTATCGACTGGATTAACGAATACTTTTCTTCCGCCTTTCCATCCCACGAAAATCCTTCATCTGGCGCCGTAACTTATACGCAGTCCATTGCAGCCAAAACGTCTAAACAAAAAGCTGAGGTAAATTTCTTGGGCTATTGTGGGAAAAATTACGATGATTTCGAAGCTCGACACATATCTGAGATCTGCAAACGGATCAGGTTCAACCATCCAAGTGATACGATAGCTATTCTTGCCCGAAATAGAAGCCATTTAAAGGCAATCACTCCAGTTTTGGGAGAGAACAATATTATGTGGCAAGGTATTGATATAGAGAGGCTTTGCAATCGAATGCAAGTCGTTGATATGGTATCGCTTACCCGAGCAATTATGTCACCGAGTGATCGAATAGCGTGGCTTTCAGTTCTGCACGCCCCGTTTTGCGGCCTGGGTCTTGAAGATTTATTAGTCATTGTGAATAGCACTCAAGATCACTCAGACGAAAATCCACTCATTATCGAACAACTTATCAATCACTTTGAAACCATCGAGAATCGAAAAAAATATTCGCTCAGTAAATATGGCGAAAGAGCTTTAGCGCGAATCATCCCTGTTCTCAAGAATTTTTGGATCAATCGTCGGCGACAAAGTCTTCGTGATTCCCTAGAAGATTGCTGGATCAAACTCGGCGGGATGGACGCATTACAAAACGAAAACGATTATGAAGATATCATGACTTATTTGAACCTCGTCAGCCAAACGGAAGTCGGAGGAATCATTCAGAATATGGAAAGCTTTCAACTTGCAGTCGATTCTCTCTCCTTAAACCCGAAAGTATCCCAATTAAAGAGGAAAGACCAAAATCCTGTACAAATAATGACGATGCATAAGGCTAAGGGTCTCGAATTCGATCATGTAATTCTGCCCGGTTTGTCTCGCTCCGTAAGCGAGAGAGACAAACCTCTCCTTCTATGGAATGAATATGTCGATCATGCAGGTCATAGTGAATTTATTATCGCGACCCGCGGCTCCGAAGCTGAAGCGAATGACGAATTATACGATTATCTAAGGCATGATCGAGCAATTCGATCTCGCTTAGAAGATACGAGAGTCCTCTATGTCGCTGCAACCAGAGCTATTCACTCCTTGCACCTATTTGGAGAACTTAAACAAAACGGGTCGAAATGGCGGACGCCTCCGCCTAAAAGTTTATTAACCAATATATGGCCCAAGTTATCAGCAGATATCGAGAAAAAGCGTTATAAAGTTCATATAGCCAAAAATGAGGAAGAGCATGATCTCCAAGAAAAAAGTCAAACTTTCAAGACGATGAGACGTTTCATAGTAAACTATAAGCGCAGAGACAATATCAGCAAGGGTATTGATAATCGCCAGAGAAGCAGTAATGCGACGAACAGTCTCACCCCTCAAGTAACAGAAAAGCCATACGATCACAGTTTTCGGTCGATGCAATTGGGAAAGTGCTTGCACCGCACGCTCAAACAGATTGCCAAGAACGGGGCAGAAAACTCTGGCACAGAGAAATTAGAACAACTCAAAATTGGATGGCGTTCGCAACTGAAAGAGAATGGTGTTTTAGCGTCATCTGAGGAACTTGATGAGTTAAAACGCGCATTGAAAAATATGCTAGAAGATCCATTTGGGAGATGGCTACTTGAGACTAAACATGACTCAAGCGTTGAAGTTATATTTGATTATAGATTCGATAACGGAGTTCAAATAAAAAGATCTATAATTGATTTAACTTTTTTATTTGAAAATACTCGTTGGATCATTGATTATAAATTTGCGCATCCCATTGCAGGTCAAACAATAAAAAGCTTTACCGATCATATGATAGAAAAGTATCGTGGCCAATTGCACCACTACGCCTCGTTACTGAAAGGAATTGAAGACTACCCCATTCGATGCGGCTTATACCTGCCAAGAGTGCCTTTATTTATAGAAATACCCGATCGATAGTCTGTAATCTTAGTCATTTATACGTACAATGACGTCCTCTCGGCAAATATGCTTAAGGTATTCATATGGCTTCGAATGCAACAGATAACGTAAACATAGCAAACCATGAAACGCTTATGACCCCAGAGTTGTTGAAGAAAGAGATTCCTGTATCTCCTTCTGCAGCGGCGGTTGTGACAGAGGGACGAAAACAAATAGAAGAAATTCTTGATCGAAAAGACAATAGAATCTTCGTGATTATAGGTCCGTGTTCCATACATGACGTGAGCGCCGCCAAAGAATATGCTGAACGCTTAAAGCTCCTGTCAGATAAAGTAAAGGACCAAATACTACTCGTAATGAGAGTATATTTTGAAAAACCTCGAACAACTGTCGGTTGGAAAGGTCTAATTAACGACCCATACATGGATGATTCGTTCAAAATTGTGGATGGATTGCAGATTGGGCGCCGACTTCTTCATGACATCCTAGAAATGGGCCTTCCTACTGCGACTGAAGCGTTGGATCCGATATCTCCGCAGTATATGCAAGATTTGATAGCTTGGTCGGCTATAGGGGCCCGCACCACAGAGTCCCAAACACATCGTGAAATGGCCTCGGGTTTGTCTTCTCCGGTGGGTTTCAAAAACGGGACCGATGGAAGTCTTAATGTGGCAATTAATGCGCTTAAGTCAGTCGCGAATCCGCATAGATTTTTGGGTATAAATAGCAAAGGTGGTGTCTCGGTAATTACCACTCGCGGAAATAATAATGCCCACATAGTTCTTCGAGGCGGCGGCGGCAAACCAAACTTTGATTCTATTAATATTGCGCTTTGCGAGGAACAACTTGCCAAAGCAGGCATTCCAGTAAATATCATGGTCGATTGCAGCCATGAGAATTCAAACAAGGATCACAGATTACAACCGTTGGTTTTGGAAAATATCTCTAATCAAATCGCTGACGGCAATGAGTCCATCATTGGACTGATGATTGAGAGCAATCTATGCTCAGGTAATCAAAAACTTTCCGCAGATATAGGCGCATTGAAATATGGAGTATCTGTAACCGACGCCTGCATTGATTGGGAAACAACCGAAAATATTCTTGTTAAAATGGCTAGAGATGTGGGCTCATCACTAAAAAAACGTTGCACCAAAATTCGTAAATAACTCAATGTCTTCTTACTGTGGGGGAGCACAAATAATCGGACCTGTCAACATGAAAGCGCCACTAGCTGCAACCCCAGATCTATGTTACAGAGAACGCATGTTAATCTTAATTTATTCAAATGGTTTTAGTGTGGTTTAATGAATTAATGATAAAGCTTTTTTTAGTCGCAACTTTAATCTTGGGGATCTGGTACTGGCGGGTTATTCTGAATCGGACAACGACCGAGAAACGTAAAGAGTTTATCTTGAACAGTGCAATTTGGGCATTGCTAATAGTTTCAATCGGGCTTGTAGTAGCTGGGAAAATACACTGGATTGGCGCGGGGCTTGCCGCTTCGATTCCACTTTTAAAGTGGATAATCGTCTGGGGCTGGCGTGCCCTCCCGCTACTTCGAATGTTTGGGTTTTCCAAGCAAATTCCCTCTCAATTCAAAACCAAGAGTCTATTCGTTACGATAAATTTTTCCAATCAACACATAGATGGTGAAATTTTGACTGGCCCATATGAGGGAAAAAAACTTAGTGAATTAACCATACAAGAATTACGACTCTTAGCTGACGAGTGGAGAGAAAGTGATAAAGAGTCCTTTATTCTGCTGCAGAGTTACATACTCCGGACTCGCGACAACAGTGGTTTTGAAGGATCATCATACAGTGCAACAAAACCAGATTTCTCGGAACTCACGCAAACAGAAGCGCTGAAAATACTTGGCTTGGAGCCTGATGCGACTGAGAGCCAGGTGCAAAAAGCACATAAGCGACTGATCCAAAGATTACATCCCGATCGCGGAGGAAGCGATTACTTGGCAGCTAAAATTAATGCCGCGAAAGACAAACTGACATCACGTTGACCTATATGAGAAAAGCTAGCCTTCAATTAGCTGTTAAAGATGCCCAGGTTTGACTCACTAATTAAATCAATATATTTGCCTAACCATTCATAGGGGTTTTCATAAACTCCATTGATCTATTATTTTGACTAAACCAGTCAGATATCAAGTCACAAATCAGCGGGTTTCTCAGAGTCAACCTACTAAAGTCTGTTACGAAAGGCTTATCCAGAGTTCGTAATTTTTTGAGAATTGGATCCCGATAGTCGATAGTCTGCCTATCCTAACAATTTAGTGCGACAATACCCCCAGATTTAGAAAATCAATCAAAACAGTATTGGACTCTTCACGCCGAGAAAGCCCCCCACCTCGATTAACGCATAACTAAATATTAGATCGACATTACCAATGAGTTTTTCTTTTAGTTGCTGATTTGGCATACAATGCCATTCAATGTACTCAACAACATCATAATCTGTGGAAAGTTTTCCTATACCGTCAATATAATTATCTGTCTGAAAGTTTCTTACACAAATTTTGCGAGTTGTAACTCTAAATCCCGCAAACCTATGTTTTGCGATCCGTACAAAAACAAACGCCAGAAGATTTAATCAAAAAATAAATAAGATAAGTATATTAAACAATCATTCTGGCCAGAGTAACAAATGCTAATTACAATTGAATCCATATATAAAAAAGGAAAGTTGCATGCCATCTGACTCTGCGACCCTCGAACTAGCTCGAGCTCTCATTTCGCGCCCGTCAATCACACCCAAAGATGAGGGGTGCCAAGAAATTATAATAAATAGACTACAGAATATTGGTTTCGATGTGACTCGACTCGATTACGGAGATGTAAAAAATTTTTGGGCGATTCGCGGAGATAGTGGTCCTATATTTTGTTTTGCTGGCCACACCGACGTTGTCCCTGTTGGTGATGAGAGCAGTTGGGAGTTCAACCCTTTCAAACCCGCGGTCCACAAGGGATTACTCTATGGTCGCGGAGCAGCAGATATGAAAGGTTCTCTTGCAGCAATGGTCGTCGCCACTGAACGTTACTTTTCCTCGAGTAATATCCACAAATATCGAATAGCCTTTCTAATAACTAGTGATGAAGAGGGGGCGGCAATAAATGGAACCCGGCGGGTAGTGGAGTGGTTGCAAAAACGAGAACTGCTCCCCAAATGGTGTGTTGTTGGCGAGCCTTCCAGTGCCAAGAATCTAGCGGATACTATAAAAAATGGGCGTCGAGGATCCCTTGGGTGTGTCTTAACCATTCATGGTACCCAGGGGCACGTAGCTTATCCACATCTAGCCAACAACCCCATTCATCAAGCCATGCCGGCATTGCAACGTCTGATCGACGAAAAATGGGATGAGGGTAACAAAGATTTCCCACCCACGAGCCTGCAAATATCTAATATTATGGCCGGATCAGGAGCGGTTAATGTAATCCCAGGCAAGCTAGTCGTCAGATTTAATTTTAGATTTTCTACGGAACTATCTGAACAAATTTTGAAAGACCGTACGTCCGGAATAATTAATGATCATGGATTGAGTCATGAGTTAGACTGGCAATTGACAGGCAACCCTTTTTTAACAAAGTGGGGCTCGCTAGTCGAAACAGTCAGCGATTCTATATCAAATGTAGTTGGTTACAGACCTCAATTATCCACTGGAGGCGGAACCTCAGATGCAAGATTCATTGCGCCTATGGGTACCGAGGTCATCGAGCTTGGTCCTGTAAATAAAACGATTCATAAAGTTAATGAACATGTGCGTGTAACAGATCTAGAAAAACTAACCGATATATACCATGACGTTCTAGCACGCTTGGTTATTTAAAAATTTTGAGCAAAGTTCATTTATTAGTGAGGTGGTGATATTACAAATATATCAAAGCGAGTCGTTTTACCTCGGATTGAATAGCTTGGCAGATGGTTGTCAAGATACTGAGCCCTTAAAGGTCGTTTCACTACCACACGATATCGGGCTTTTTTAAGGGCCAATCTGAGCAAACTAGGCGCATCGTCATCCATCCCTACAATTCTTTGAAATGCCTGCATTTCCTTTCGCACCGCCGCGGATTTAAGACGCTTTTGGTACATGGGATCAAGATAAATTACATCAGTTAGATCGGCATAAGTGCTAAGGAAGCTAGCTCCATCCATAAAAATAATCGTCATGCGGCTCACAATATCTTTAATATCACAATCAGAAGTCCCATAATCCGCAGCCCGCTCAAAACCGTTTTCAAGCAAGCTATAAATCACTGGGTTGCGCTCCACAAGCGTGACGAGGCAACCCAAAGAGGCAAGAATAAAGGCGTCATTTCCTAAACCCGCTGTTAAATCTACAACATGAGGTCTAAAGTTCTTGTTGACACCAATAGCTTTTGCAATCGCTTCTTTTTTGATCCCACCTGAAAAACGCCTATAGGCCAAACTTTTGCTTAAAAAATCACTGAAAATTGGTCCATGTTGCTTTAGACCTAGACACTTTAAACAAACCAGTGTGTCTCCAAACTCAATATAATAGCGCCTTCCTCTTTTAAGGTACTCGTCCACATCTGTCTCGTTAAAGTCACTTCTATAATCCAAGCTTAGCCGTTCTGATAGGGCTCTCGCTTTAGCTGACAATTGAACATTAATACATAGAATGAAAGCAATGCTATCGAAGTGCCCTTCAACGATCAGATTCATAGAGTTACTAAACTATTTGTTATATTTACTTCGTCTAATTCACCAATAAGAAACATAATCAGAAACCGATAAAATGAAAAGGGGGTCGAGACAATAACCGCTTTAGCCATGCAAACCATCCAAAAAATTTATTCACATATATTGTGGATAACTTTGTGTATAATCGACTCAAAGTGCGATGCGAGACCTGTAAAACAAAGGTGCTGACTTAAATTGATCAATTATTGACCAATTAATAAAGATGTTTAAAATCAGTTACTTATGCTCATTCAAATAAATAATCAATGACTTATGACGATTTTTTGACAGTTTTATAAGAAACATCAAGTATCTGTGGACAATAAAATGTCCCTTGGGAAAAAAATTGAAAAAAGAGCAAAAACTTATTGCACTATACAATATATCGTGCTAACCCATCCTAGTGCTTTTACAGTTTATATTTTTTGACAAATTTTTTAAATATTGCAAGGTTACTTAGCTCAACTCGAGCCATCCACTTGTCTTATCCTGATGGGCGAAATGTATAGCATTTTGATCAATGCAGGTATTCTCTATACTCTCCACTATTCGGTCGATGCTATTATTCTTGTCACTGATATGCCCAAATATTAGTTGCTGCAGCCGGGTCTGGTCAATTGCATTCAAAAATTCGGCTACCTGGCTATTTTCAAGGTGCCCCCATTTACTGTCAATCCGCCTTTTAAGGTGAGAAGGGTAAGGTCCGGATCGAAGCATCTCTTTGTCATAGTTAGCTTCCAATAGCAAACCATCGCATATTTTATATTGCTCAACTATATATTTCGTAAAATGCCCTAAATCGGTAAGTACCCCGAGGCATAACGATTTATATGTAAAAATATACTGAACGGGATCCGCCGCATCATGAGGAATTGGCACAGGAGTAATGGTTAAATCTCCGATGCTAAATTGATGATGATTTTCAATCAAGCGAAATAGTTCTGTCGTTTTATACCTGATGGCTCGCTTAGAGCCAACAGTGAGAAATACTGGAAGACTATACTTTCTGGCTAAAGCCATGACGCCCGTCCAATGATCATGATGTTCATGCGTTACAAGAATGGCATCTAACTGATTCCCCGACAAACCCAAATGATTCAACCTACTAATGGTTTGTTTAAGAGAAAATCCGCAATCGACCATGAGACAAGTTGACTCAGTTTTAATAATAGTCGAGTTGCCCCCGCTACCACTCCCAAGAGAAGCAAACTTCATAAACCAAAATCCTAAGACAGATTGCTGCGCAGCAAACCCAATAGACGCAACGATTCCGAATCAACAAGTTGTTCGCCATTATGATCCCTTAGCTTTACTTTCACATAACCATTAGAGCGCTCGATGAGAATTTGATAGTTTGATTCGAGAATTTTCTGCTTCTTGCGACCGCCGAACAAGCGCTTAAAAAAGCCTGCTTCTTCCTCTAACTCAGGCGTATAATTTACATAGATAAGGCCTTCGCTCCTATTTTTGTCTACTATTGAAAAACCACCGCGCGATGCCGAATAATTAACTGATGCCCAACATCGATCGTAATTAAGGGCGATGCTAATGTATGGTTCCTCCGCGTCACCGGCCGAAATAGCTACTTTGGCGTCACCACCGATTTTTTGGGCCAAGAGAGACACCTGCGAATAATTGGTTGTCGAAGCAAGGTCATTAGCAAGCATCTCCAACATATCCTCCTCTCGATTATCATTATCGGAGAGGGTTGGCCAACTAACCATATCTTCGGCTGATACTGGGTTTTGCTGGTGTAATGCGGAAATTTCGGTACTGTTAAGTTGAACTCCCGGCTCAATAATAAATCTAAATCTGTGGCTGTGATCCTGATCGGACTTAAAACTAATACCAGCGGTCTCAACAATGCCTGATGTACCGTCCGCGATGGCAGTCGGAATGCCGTTGCGACTTAAAATATTTCTGACACGAGGCCAAACCTCACTGGGCGCCAAGTTAATAAGCACCCAACGTCTGTCCTCAAAGCTTTGGATCTTCACTACTTGTTCAAAATTATTTATCGAAGCCGGCTGGGGTCGCGGAACTTCGTAGTCATAAGTCAAATTTTCTTGACCCGATATCGGCGGGATAGGATATATTTGACCGATATTTGATTTGTCCATTCCATCAGGAATAGTAATTGGCTCGACTTCTTCGGACAGTAAATAATCATTCGATCGATCTCTCAAACCTAACCAACCGCAATCAGCCAAACTTATACATAAAAGAGCAATCGCAAAACCTTTAATAGCTTTCATATTTTTTACCAACCTAAACAGATTTTAATCAAAATCAATCATGGCATCACGCATTGCGGTCTCAATTGCAGGACCATTAGATTCAGCCATAGAGGTGAGCGGAAGACGCAACACGTTTTCTATATACCCCATCCGAGACAATGCCCATTTTACAGGAATAGGATTAGATTCCAGAAAAAGCGCCAAATGCAAAGCCCTTAGCTTTTGATCAATATTATCGGCCTCAGAACCGGCACCCGATAGCGCAGCTCTGCACATTTCAGACATCAGTTTGGGCACAATATTTGCCGTGACCGAGATATTACCATGAGCCCCTGCGATCATTAATTGTCTCGCAGACATGTCATCCCCGGAATAAACTGAAAATCTAGACGGCGTTTGCGATATTAGGGCAGCACCGCGCTCAAGATCTCCAGTGGCATCTTTAATTCCACAAATATTAGCCAGTTTCGCCAATTCAAGCACAGTATCAGTCGACATGTCGCAAGCCGTTCTACTTGGCACGTTGTAGAGGATCTGAGGGATATCGACTTCCTCGGCAATCGTCTTAAAATGCAGGTAAAGGCCATGTTGCGTAGGCTTGTTATAATAGGGAGTAACCAGCAGGCACGCATCCGCACCGACTTCTTTTGCTGTTCGCGTAAGTGCTATGGCTTCTCTTGTACAATTCGCGCCTGTTCCTGCGATGACCGGCAAACGCCCATTCACATATTGCACAACAAAATCTATCACGCTTGAATGCTCTTGAACATTCAGGGTTGCCGATTCCCCGGTCGTCCCAACTGTTACAATACCATCTGTTCCTTGATCCACATGCCAATCGATCAATGATTTAAGCGAATCCCAATCGATATCATGTGAATTAACATGAAACGGGGTGACTAAGGCCACCAAACTACCAGTAATCATCAAACAATCCCTCTCACGTTGGTGCCAATTTTAACTCTAGTCTCATGAGCTGTAAAAATCTTTTTCCCCTTCAGGACGAGTTTTAAATCGCCGATGGACCCAAAGATATTGTTCCGGTTTTAGAAGAATAAATTCTTCAATCAGTTTATTTATAGCGGTAGCATCTTCAAGATCATCGCCAACAGGAAAATTTTTCAATGCAGGATAGAAAGTGACTTTATAGCCTTTGGCTCCAGATAAGCGAATATGCGTAAAAGGAACGATGGCTGCACCACTCATTTTAGCGAAACGGGCGGTGGCATTAACCGTGGCTGCTTGAATGCCAAAAAATGGAGCAAATAAGCCGCTACCCAAACCATAATCTTGGTCAGGACCATACCATAAAGCACGTCCATTCCTCAGCGCCGTGAGACATCCTCTCACATCCTTGCGCTCGAATACCTTGCTATTGCCACAACTTTTGCTAACTCGACCTCTCGCCTGCAAAAAGTCGTACACAGGATTACCATGCGCCCGATACATTCCATCAACCTTATCATAAGCAGTTGTGGCTGCAGCGGCCCCAATCTCTAGAGTGGTGTAATGAATGCCGAGTAACAGCACTCCATTTTTCGACACATTAGTCAAGTTTTCAGCGCCCTCAATCTCTACTAAACGGCTGAAACGCTTCTTGCTCCACCACCATGCAATCCCTATTTCCATTAGGGCGATACCAAGGTTAATAAAGTTATCTCGCACCATTTTATGCCGTTCTTGCGGATTTAAATTAGGGAAACATAGCTCAATATTGCGTTCTGCGATGCTTTTTCTTGAAGACGTAAATTTGAAAGCGAGCAATCCAATAGACTCGCCAAGAGACAATAAGGCAGAAAATGGTAATTGCGAAATTAACCACCAGACACCAAATAAACACCAACTCCCCCAGTTCTTTGGGTGAAGCAGGGCAGTCCTAAATTGAATAGTTCGCATACTCAAAAGGCTCAACTCAAATACAAATTTTTATAAATATGCGAGCAAATAATGATTTTCCTAACTCAAGAGACCACTGATTTTTACGTCAACTTCGACATCTTGTCCATAATCTACACCGTCGACGTTGAATCCGAAGAGGTTCAGAAATTCAGCTTTGTAGCCTTCAAAATCTGCAAGTTCATTAAGGTTATGATCATCTATTATTTTCCATTTTTTTGTTATACTTTCTTGAATATGTGCTTGTAGTTCAAGGTTATCCACCCGAAATCTTCCCTCCGCATCAACGCGCGGCATGGAGTTATATATGCATTCTTCGAAAAGTCTGTCTATCTGTTCAATACATCCTTCATGGGAACCCTCACTCTTCATTTCCTCGAATAGTAAAGACAAGTAGAGAGGCATTATTGGAATAGCCGCGCTAGCCTGCGTTACCACAGCTTTCAAAGCCGCGACTCTAGCATCACCATTTATGGCAGCAAGCTTATCTCGTAGTTTTAAAACGCTTTCATCAAGATCCTGTTTTGCGCGACCGATCGTTCCATGCCAATATAGGTCCCATGTTATCTGTTCGCCGATATAAGTAAATGCAGTGGTTTTTGCACCGGGCGCTAAAACATTTGCTTCAGACAGCGTATCGATCCATCGTATCCAGTCCTCGCCTCCCATCACCGCCACAGTATCAGAAATTTCTTTTTCGCTAGCCGCTGATAATGTGAAGTCTTGCATAATACCCTTATCCGTGTTTATACCGCGCATAGATACTTCTTTACCTATCGGTTTTAAAGTTGAATTATAAATCTCATGTGTTACTGGATCAGTCTTTCTCGGGGAAGCGATGCTGTATATAACTAAATCGACTTGTCCCAAGTCAGCCTTTATTGTGTCCACCGTTAGCTGTTTAACAGCTTGACTAAAAGCATCCCCGTTAATACTTTTAGCATAAAGACTCTGGTCATTTGCATACGAATGAACAGCAGCCGAATTGTACCAACCAGCAGAAGCTGGACGGCCATTGGTGCTATCTTTTTCAAGAAAGACTCCAAGTGTGGCCGCCTGATATGCAAATGCGGCCATTATCCTTGCTGATAATCCGTAGCCCGTCGAAGAACCTATAATTAATACACGTTTAGGGCCTGCACTGGAGCCTCTGGAGATTGCATAATCAATTTGTTTTATAACATTTCTTTCACACCCGATCGGATGCGCGGTGGTGCAGACAAAACCGCGGACTCGAGGTTTGACAATCATTTCTTATAGCTCCATTTGTTCGCCCAGCGTGAATGTTTATTTCGTCTTTCCCTGCTATCATAACTTATCGATCATTGATTCTTAAAGTATGTTGACTGGCACTGAATAAACGCTGAAAATTTTAAACTAAGAATCGGTCATCACCTAAGTAGCGTAGCTAGATTCGACAAGATTGATATAACAATATCGATACGCAAAACTTTATAACTTTTTCTCTAATGAGATTTTGTCGCAGTTTCGGACTACCTAATGCCAATAGAACAACAAACAGACGAATTAAGCACACGTGATAAACTCGTGAAATTACCTTATCCTTTTTTAAGGAATGAGTTTCTTGATGCGCTGGAGAATAGCCGCAGTGTCGGACAATCAAGTGGTTGGTCGCCAATTCACATTCACCTTGAAGATCAAGCTGGTGGCGGTTTCATGCCATTGTACCTCAAAACGCATTCAATGGGAGAGTACGTCTTCGATTATGTTTGGGCTAACGCATATCATCATCATGGCTTTAATTATTACCCAAAGCTCCTCTCGGCAATTCCATTCACACCATCCTCTGGCCCCAGGACAAGACATAAAACAAATCTTACTGGGCAACAATCAAAATTATTTCTAGAAAAAGTTTACGAGAAATCTGACATATACAACGCATCAAGCTGGCACTTGTTATTTCCGGATGATAGTTCGGTAGATGCATTCGCCGGCCTGAATCTTCTTCATAGATTTGGCGTTCAGTATCACTGGTTTAATTATGGTTTTAAGACATTCGATGATTTTCTCGCCACATTTAATTCAAGAAAAAGAAAAATGATACGACGGGAACGATCTCAGATAAAAGCACAAAACATAGAAACTGAAACCTTATTTGGTGAAGATATCACTCCGGAAATTTGGAATTTTTTTTATCACCTCTACCAGTTAACATATGCAAAGCGAAACGGCAGCAGCGGCTACTTAACGTCTAAGTTTTTTGAGCAAATCGGGAAATCGATGCCTGGTCAGATAGCTATGGCAGTTGCTCGGATTGATCACAAACCCATTGCTTGTGCTCTTTATTTTTATGATGCAACTACCTTGTATGGCCGATACTGGGGAAGTATTAGGGAATTTAATTATTTGCATTTCGAACTCTGCTATTACTCTGGAATTGAGTTATGCATAGCAATGGGCTTGCAACGATTTGACGCTGGAGCACAAGGAGAGCATAAAATTATACGAGGATTCGAGCCTAGGAAAACCCATTCCCTGCATTGGATTAAACACCCTGATTTTCGGGGCGCGATCAAACACTTTTTAAGAGAAGAAGCTGTGGCTATCGATCACCATATCAAGGAGGCAAGCAAACTGCTTCCTTTCCGACAAACCTGATTACCACTCTCCAAAATTAGCCATAGAACTCCAGGGCTCGACAATATCAAGGGCCTCTCCCCTCTGGAGCAATTCGATTGATATGTCATCTGGAGATCTTACAAACGCCATTCGACCATCTCTCGGAGGCCGATTAATGACCACCCCACACTCCATCAATTTATTACATGTAAAGTAGATATCGTCTACCTGAAAAGCAATATGTCCAAAATTTCGACCACACTGATAGGTTTGACTATCCCAATTATAAGTCAGCTCGATCAATGGCGATTTTTTATCCGCCGGTATTGGAAGATCATCAGGCGCGCCCAGAAAAACCAAAGTGAAGCGACCTTTTGGGTAATCGCTTCTGTTAAACTCTTTCAAACCAAGAGCACCGCAGTAAAAATCCAAGGATGCCGATAGATCACTTACTCGGACCATAGTATGAAGATAACGCAAAACAATTCCCTCCCCTGAAGTTTGAGACAGCAGAACTTTTTAAAGCACTAGCAAACGAATGTCGCTTAAGATTCGAACCAGATCATTCATAAAGGCGCCGCCATCAGCACCATTAATAATTCTGTGGTCATATGAAAGTGCCAGAGGAAGGTATAATTTTGGAATAAACTTATCTCCGTCCCAAAAAGGCTGCACTTTTGCTTTGGCGACACCCAATATCGCCACCTCTGGCGGGTTGATAATTGGGGTAAAACCAGATCCTCCCATCGCGCCTAAACTTGAAATAGTAAAACACCCGCCTCTCATCTCATCCGGCAAGAGCGTGCCGTTCCGAGCCTTAACAGCTATATCACCGATTTCGTTAGCGAGCTCGAGGATGCCTTTTGAATCCACATCCCTAATTACAGGGACCAGCAATCCTTTTTCAGTATCAACTGCAATACCAATGTGAAAATAATCCTTTTGAATGTAAGACAAACCTTGATCAACCAATGACCGATTAAACTTAGGATTGCTTTTAAGACAAAAGAACACCGCTTTGATGAGGAAGGCGGTCAAGTTTATCTTCGAGTTTTCAGTCTTAGATTGGATATTCAAAGACTTTCTAAACTCTTCAAGCTCTGTAATTTCTGCGTCATCAAATTGGGTCACATGTGGCACTTTTGCCCAGCTCTCTTGTAACCTTTTCGAAGTGATTGACTGAATTTTGGTTAGCTTATGCTTTTCAATCCGTCCAAATTCGGCGAAATTAATCTGCCTCTCTACATAGCCTTGGTTGTTCGCAAATGATTCTTGAAAATTAGTTGAGAGTTGCTGCTGAACAAAATTGTTAAGATCTTCACGAGTAACCCGACCTCGAAGCCCCGACCCATCAACGCGCGACAGATCGACACCAAGTTCCCGAGCCAAGAGTCTCACAGAAGGGCCTGCATATACTCCTGCATCCTCTTTATAAATATCGTTGGGTGAGTCCAATTCTTGCTGCCTTTTAGACGTGCTTTGGGGGCTGACGGAGGAGGTGCCTCTCGCAGACGGAGTTTTATCACTATCTGTATTATTTCGTCCATGAACAACAAACTGCGCGTCATCTTCATCGTTACCAGCATCTGACTCACATAGAGTAGTTTCCTTCATTGACTCAGGCGACGGTGCCAATGTGCCTTGCACTTCTAATTCGGCAATCATATCCCCGGTCGACACTTCATCACCTTCTCGAACTAAAAACCGATGAAGAACTCCTCCGGATGAAGACGGCACATCCATGGTTGCTTTATCCGATTCTAGAACGATTAGCGAATCCTCTTCCTCAACCATGTCGCCTGGTTTAAAGCATAGTTCAATAACCCTGACTTGATCGACTCCTCCGATATCTGGTACTAAAATAGTTTCTAACGTCATATATTCCAAGCCTCTGCGGAATTTCTCTCTCATTCACGATTATAATTGTAAACTCTACAAAAATAAGGGGTTCTTTTTCTCTTGATCAATACCGAAATCTGCAATAGCAGTACTGACCAGCTCTTTGTCAAACTTCCCAATATCTGAGAGTGCTTTGAGCGCTGAAACAACTATAAAATAGCGATCAACCTCAAAAAACTTACGCAACGCCTCGCGGCTATCACTACGACCATATCCATCGGTGCCTAAGACGTGTATTGGTAACGGTAAATACGCTCTTAACTGATCCGCATAACTTTTTACATAATCGGTTGCAACAATACACGGACCTTTTAACTTACTCACCATTTTTTCGACGTGGCATGTCTTAGGCGCCTCCAGCGGATGAAGAGTATTCCAGCGATGAACAGCCTGGCCTTCTCGCACTAGTTCATTAATACTCGTAAGACTCCAAACATCTGATCCAATCGAAAATTCCGAGTTTAATATCTCAGCAGCTGCTATAACCTCATTAAAAATAGTACCTGAGCCCATTAATTGAACCTTAAGATCATTTTGCTCATACTTTGCAAAGAGATACATACCTTTAACAATACCTTTATCAACGCCATCAGGCTTCACCGGCTGGGGATAATTTTCGTTCATCGTTGTAATGTAATAAAAGTAATTTTCCTTGTCTTTAAACATACTTGTTAAGCCTTTCTGAATAATCACTGCCAACTCATAGGAGAAAGTCGCATCATAACTACGACAATTAGGGATTGTATTTGCTAGCACATGGCTATGACCATCTTGATGTTGCAATCCTTCTCCATTCAAAGTTGTTCTTCCAGCAGTGGCGCCTATCAAAAAACCTCTGGCTTGACTATCACCAGCAGCCCAAGCAAGATCTCCTATCCGCTGAAAGCCAAACATCGAATAAAAAATATAAAAAGGAATCATCGGGAAACTATAAGTGCTGTATGTTGTTGCAAGAGCTAACCAGGCGGACATTGCACCAGCTTCGGTAATACCCTCTTCAAGTATTACTCCTTTTTTATCTTCCTTGTAATAAAGTATTTGTTCGCGATCATGCGGAGTGTATTTTTGACCCTCAGAGCTATAGATCCCGAGTTGACGGAACATACCCTCCATTCCGAACGTCCGCGCCTCATCCGGAACAATAGGAACAATATGCTTGCCAATGTTTATGTCTTTAATGAGAGCCGATAAAATTCTCACAAAAGCCATAGTCGTAGAAATACTGCGATCTCCGGTCCCTTTAAGCAGAGATTGAAAGGCGTCTAACTTGGGTACGTCCATACTGCCAAAATCTGATTGTCGTCTCGGCAGCGGGCCACCCAAAAGTTCTCGACGCTTGCGCATGTAAGTCAGTTCCGGACTATCACTCGGAGGTCGATAATATGGCACATCATTTAATTCTTTATCCGTTATTGGTATTCCAAAGCGATCCCTGAATGATTTCAAACCTTCCAGATCTAATTTTTTGATGGAATGTGTGTCATTGGCCGCTTCGCCTGCAGTGCCTAGCCCATAACCTTTTACCGTATGAGCTAAAATGACCACCGGCTGGCCAGAGGAAGCGCATGCCTCTGAGTAGGCTGCATAAACCTTATATGGATCGTGTCCGCCGCGGTTAAGGTACATTATCTGCTCGTCCGACAAATCTGATACCAAATCTAACAGAACAGGATACTTTCCAAAAAAGTGTTCTCGGGTATATGCGCCACCATTAAACTTATAATTTTGCAACTCACCATCACATACTTCGTTCATTCGTTGCAATAATAATCCTGATTTGTCGCGCTCTATCAGAGTGTCCCAATGCCTCCCCCAAATAACCTTAATAACATTCCAACCAGCCCCACAAAAGACGCCCTCAAGTTCTTGTATTATCTTTCCATTCCCTCTAACGGGCCCATCTAACCGTTGCAAATTGCAGTTAATGACAAAAATGAGATTTTCCAGTTGCTCCCTTCCGGCGAGTGCGATCGCTCCAAGAGTTTCAGGCTCATCGCACTCCCCATCGCCGATGAATGCCCAGACTTTTCTGTCCTCCCGAGGAACCAAACCACGTGCCGATAGATAGCGCATAACATGCGCTTGGTATATCGCTTGAATTGGGCCTAATCCCATTGACACAGTGGGAAACTGCCAGTAATCAGGCATTAACCAAGGATGAGGGTAAGATGATAAACCTTCACCCCCCGTCTCTCTTCGAAAATTATCTAGTTCCTCCTCAGTGAAGCGTCCTTCCAAAAATGAACGTGCATACATCCCGGGAGCACTATGCCCTTGGAAATAGACAAGATCACCCAATTGATCGCCCCGATTTCCTCGAAAAAAATGATTAAATCCAACATCATAAAGTGTGGCAGCCGAAGCAAAACTGGCAATATGTCCGCCAATTCCAGCGCTCTGTTTATTCGCCCTCATAACCATCGCAAGGGCATTCCAACGAATCAAAGATCTTATTCTCCGTTCCATGAAAAGATCTCCGGGCAAACGCTGCTCCCGTTCAGATGGAATAGTATTACAAAAGTTTGTCGTCGAGGCTTTTGGCACTCTCACATCACTGGCTTGCGCGTGTGAACGCAGTTTTTCTAAGAGAAATGCTGCTCTTTCTTTCCCGGAGTTTTTGCAAACAGAGTTAAATGCAGCAATCCACTCTTCAGTTTCAATGGGATCGGTATCATTTGACATGGCGCCTCCATATTATAAACAAAAACCAAACACCTCAATTTAAGCTAACATGCGCAAGAGGACGAAAGCTCTATATAAAAATACTACATTTTATAGCGCAAAATATAACCCATTGTGAACACAACGGCTCGTATCGGCCAAAGCTATGGGATGACACTATAGATCGGACCGTTTCAAAATGAACTAATGAAGCCGAATTTACTCCAGCTTTTCATAAAAACACAGGACACCCAAGTTTAAACTGCTTACATAATTCACACAATTAATCGCTCTTAACAGACAACAGACATTGCTTTATAGCACCACATGCTAAAAGATTACTCTGGGCTTAAGCGAGGCCACGCGTTATAGATCGCTTTAACGAAGGTCGCAAGAGGGATAGCAAAAAATACTCCCCAGAAACCCCATATACCTCCAAATAACAAAACGGCTGTAATTATGGCAACTGGATGCAAATTATTAACTTCCGAAAACAGAATTGGGACTAGTAGATTACCATCGAGAAACTGGATGGCCCCATAAGCTATAAAAAGCCATAGAAAGTTTACGTCGAACCCCCATTGAGCATATCCCACTAGCAATACGGGAATTGTGACGATGGCTGCACCGATGTAAGGGACCAATACTGACAAACCAACAAGAAGTGCTAACAATGCAGCATATTTTAGGTCTAGCCAAAGAAATGTAACAAAAGAAGCCATCCCTACTACAAGTATCTCTATGACTTTTCCCCGAATATAATTCGAAACTTGAATATCCATTTCCGCCCAGATCGCACGCATTACAGGACGATTTTGTGGCAGGAGCCCAAGAACTAAATCAATTAATAAATTGTGATCTTTTAACATAAAAAAGACCAACAAAGGCACTAGGAAAAGGTAAATCATTAAAGCGATCAATCCCGGGAAACTATTTATCGACAATGAAAGTAACTGCTCAATAAGCCCCCCAAGCTCATTGGATAGTCTTAACCAGATGATATTCACCTGTTCTGCTGTAAGGTATTCAGAATATCTCTCTGGCAATTGCTTTAATAGGTCTTGTAATTGACTAACTATCAGAGGCAGCTCGCTTAGCAAAACAGATGTTTGTCTGCCAATGATCGGGGCGGCGCCAATAGCCACAGACAGCATGACAAGCATAAAAATCGCATATGCAAATGCGATAGATAATGTTTTTGACAGCCCACGCGACCGTAATTTATTGACCAAGCCCTGGAGAATAAAAGCGATTATCAGCGCAGCGAAAAGTGGTCCGAGGACAGCTCCTAGCAAAACGACAACAGCGAAAGACGAGATCAGTAATATCGATAATAGTATCGTTTCCTCGCTTCCGAAGTACCTTTCAAACCAATTATCAAAAACTTGTCTCATTACGCCACTCCAGCCTTGCATTCATGTTTAAGCTCGTCAGATTTTTACATTAAATTTTAAACTGACCTCCGACCTACATGTTCAGTCGAAGTTTGCCCTATTATACGATAGAGTAATAGTCTGAAGTCTCCAAGAGCTATCTAAATATTGTTATGTGTATTTCACGACAGAAGCAGCAGCTACTAACTATCTTTTTTTTATTTTTTTTTCTAAAAGTCCCCGTAAATATCGCTGAAAGCTCAGACATAAGACTGCCAAAGCTTGGGGATGCGACTTCAGGTATAGTATCGTACGAACAAGAATACCTAATCGGCAGAACATGGTTGAAAGCATTTAGAAGCAGGATCAAAGAATATCAAGATCCTATTTTAAAGCAGTATCTAGAGCAATTGCTGAATAATTTAGCCAGCTACAGCCAACTTGAAGACCCACGACTAGAGCTAGTAATAGTAAACAATCCCACAATAAACGCTTTCGCAGTGCCAGGTGGAATCATTGGCGTCCATACTGGTATTTTTATTCATGCAAAAACTGAAGACGAACTTTCATCTATTCTTGCCCATGAACTCGCACATCTGAGTCAACGCCACTTTGCGAGGGGGATTGAAGCGCAGCGAAAAACCTCATTATTGTCCATGGGCGGCCTACTAGCTGGTCTGGCGATCGCCGCAGCTGCCGGAGCGGATGCAGGGACTGCTGCGATGACGGTCTCTCAAGCGGCAGCCATGGAGGGCAGCCTTAGGTATAGCCGCAGCAATGAACAGGAAGCAGATAGAATCGGCTTACAAACAATGAAAGCTGCTAATAGGGATCCTAGGGCAGCAGCAAAAATGTTTGAGACCATGCTTTCCATCAGCCGTCATTCAATTAACCGACCACCTGAATTCTTATTAACTCATCCAGTCACAGAGAAACGAATCGCCGATGCACGCAATCGAACCATGAACGCACCTCTGAAACATTACCCTCCAAGCGAAGAATACCTATTGATGCAATCCCGCGCCTCGGTCGCGTTAAACCAGAATCCAGATAGGATTATAGAAAACTTCAAATTAAAATTAAGGCAACGCGCTTTAAATTCTGACGCGATAAGCTACGGTCTGGCACTCGCCTACATTAAAAAAAATGATTTCCCTAAGGCAAGGCGTCTAACAAATACGCTAATTGAAAATCATCCGGAGCAACTTATCTACAGATATACGGATATAGAGATTGATATAGCATCGAAACTCCATGACAAAGCGCATAATAAACTACAGATCTTATTGCAAAAAAATCCAAATAATTATCCACTTCTAGTGCTTCAGGCAGAGTTATTCTTGAACAGAAAAAAATACTATGAATCGAGCGAGGTGCTAAGCCTGCTCACAAAAGATCGACCAGAGGATCCGGACATGTGGTATCGGTTGGCTGAAGTGAGCGGCCTAGC
Source organism: uncultured Cellvibrionales bacterium (assembly GCA_913044275.1). GTDB lineage: Bacteria > Pseudomonadota > Gammaproteobacteria > Pseudomonadales > Porticoccaceae > TMED48. Next base: position 19,784 of record CAJWMT010000010.1, on the reverse strand, counting down.
AGGAGACATTGCAACAGTCCACAAAGCGAGAGCTGAATACTTTATTTTGGTTGGAGCCTTTGACCGAGCAAGGAAACAGTTAAGCAGAGCCGCCGTGCTTTTAAAACATGATTTCCAACAGTCAGCAATCATTAGGCAGCGACTGAGAGACCTTGCTTCAATAGAGGAGCGAGTGATAAAACTATAATAGTTAGCTGTCGTCCCCAATTACCTAATCAACCACGGAAGTCCATCATTCGCTTTAGCGACTTCATAGCTTTGAGTGCCACGTCGGAGTCGACGTGTATTTCGTTCGCTGGAGAGTCCATACAATTTATCAGACTTTCAAGGGTATTCATCGCCATCCAAGGACAGTTGGCACAGCTTCTGCAGGTAGCACCATTTCCAGCCGTGGGGGCTATAATTAACTGTTTTTCGGGAACTGCCTGCTGCATTTTGTAAAATATTCCCTCATCTGTCGCCACAATTATTTGAGGGTTTGATAAATCCGAAGCAGAGTTAATCAGTTGAGATGTTGATCCAACATAGTCCGCAATATCCACAACGGCCTGAGGTGATTCAGGGTGCACAAGAACCGCAGCATCCGGATAAACTTTTAGCATGTCCAGTATCCCTTGGACTTTGAATTCTTCATGAACGATGCAACTTCCATCCCATAAAACCATATCCGCACCGGTTTTGTTTCTAACATAGTTCCCCAGATACTTGTCAGGAGCCCAAAGAATTTTTTCCCCCTGGGAGTCGAGGTGGTCAATGACATCGACCGCGATACTGGAAGTTACAACCCAATCAGCACGCGCCTTCACTGCAGCAGAGGTGTTAGCGTAAACCACTATGGTTCTGTCAGGATATATATCACAAAATTTATTAAACTCATCGATCTGACAACCGATATCCAACGAGCACGTTGCATCCAATGATGGCATGACCACTCGCTTTTCCGGCGTTAGAATTTTCGCGGTCTCGCCCATAAAAGCGACTCCGGCTACTATCAAGGTATCAGCATCACAATTTTTACCATATCTTGCCATTTCAAGCGAATCAGAAACCACCCCGCCTAATTCTTCAGCCAATTCTTGTACCAAATGGTCAGTGTAATAGTGGGCTATTATCACCGCGTTTTCTCGAATCAAAGTGGATTTTATCTGCTCTTTAATATCCGTTATCTGATCCGAATCAGGCCGTTCGACCAAATTGAATACGTCGGGATGAGCCTGTCTTAACGTCCGAGCAGTTGCATCGCGCCTTAAAATTTCATTTTGAGGCCTCATTGGAAGCAGTCCCATGAAGTTTGGCTAAGATCTAGCATTTTTTAGGGTAAAGAAAAAACATGTCAAAACGCACCAATTAATACTAGCGGCAATGAAATGACGGTAACTTCATCAAGCTTTGAATACTTGAGATTGTAATCACCGGAACCTTCTGTTCTTATATCATATCTGTTGTTCACTAATTATCTCTATTTACTCAAGCATGCCCTGAAATCCATTTTTATAAAATCCCCCTCTATAAAAGGGTTGGCCTTTAAAGTGAATTCAGACATCAATCAATCATTTAAAGTTACGCATTATCTCAGACGATAGACTCTCCTAAAAACTCTTCTCGGTACCTTGAGTAAGTCTGGCCCACCATTTTGAGAAAAGACGATCTAAACTTATCTCAGCCGCAATACCAAGCCGATCAATCAGAGATTTTTTAATTACATATTTGATTTCGAATACATCTGACTCGCCGATACAATCACCGATATATTCGTCACTTGTTTGAATACTATCAACTAAATCAAGTTCTTTGGCTCTTGCACCCAACCATACCTCCCCCGTGGCGACTGACGCCATATCCATAGTCGGACGACGCTCATGGACGTATTCTTTGAATAGATCATGGATGTCCTCGAGATCCTCTACGAATTTTTCACGCCCTTTCTGTGTATTCTCCCCAAATAAGGTGAGAGTGCGCTTATATTCCCCAGCCGTGAGCATTTCGAAATCAATATTATTTTTTTTCATCAATCGGTTAAAATTGGGCAGTTGCGCGACCACTCCAATTGAACCGATCATAGCAAATGGCGCAGCCAATATTTGATCAGCAACGCAGGCCATGGCATAACCCCCGCTGGCAGCAACTTTGTCGACACAAACTGTCAAAGCTATACCTTTTTTCTTGAGACGATCAAGTTGACTTGCCGCTAAACCATACCCATGCACAGTTCCGCCCCCGCTTTCAAGGCGAACTACAACTTCATCCGAACTTGAGGCCTGCGTCGTTATTGCGGTGACCTCTTCTCGCAAATTATCAACCTCAGTAGCTCTTACGTCACCATTAAAATCAATGATATAAACTTTCTTCTTCGGTTTAGTGTCATGTTTAGCGGATTTAGCAAGGAGTTTTTCACTTTTTAATTTTTTCTTTTTATCTTCTCTCAACTCTTTTAACTTAAGTTTTTGCTCATGGGAATTTAATGATGACAGTAAAAGCGTCTCACTCATATTTTCGTACTGCTCATTCAATTGGTTAATTTCCAAGACGCCTTTTTTGCTATCAGATTGTTTATTCAACAAAGAAATAAGTGTTATCAGAACCCCTACTATTCCAAAAACCACAGTCAAAACCTTGGCCAAAAACATCCCGTATTCAAAAATAAATTCCAAAATTATCTCCTAGATGAAATCATGATTTCCCAACTGTAGCGGCATTGATTCACTATTGCTAGGCTGAGTATTGCGTCCGAGCCTCTTGAATAAAATGTTCTATAAGTATTCCAGACATAACTGTCGGAGGTGGTGTGATCGGCGGCATATCATCATAACGCCACCATTGAGCCTCTGAAATTTCGGCACCATCTACTCGAAACTTTTGCGATTCTGCTTCTGCAAGAAACCCTAGCATCAATTGACCCGGAAATGGCCAAGACTGACTCCCTATGTAGCGCAAGTTTTTTACGCGAACGTCAACTTCCTCGAGAACCTCTCTATGAATTGCTTCCTCGGCGCTCTCTCCAGCTTCCAAGAAACCGGCTAGGGCGCTGTACATACCTGCCTTCCAGTTTTTTTGCCGGGCCAATAGGCAACGATCTCTTAGGGTCACGACCACGATAATACACGGCGAGATTCTTGGGTAATTGTCAAGGCTACATGCAACGCATGACAATGCATTTTCGCTTTTGCTTTGCACATTAGGTTTTCCACAACGACCACAAAACTTATGACCATCGACCCATTCGAGCAATTGGACTGCTCGGCATGCGACGGAAAAAAGCGGCTCTTGCAGCGATAAAAGCAGTGATCTCAAATCGATCAGGCTATAGTCATTCCCGCAATCAGTTTGATGCTCCAACTCCCAAACTTCGCAGTCCATTTCATCCCAGATGCCTAAATACATTTTGCGTACTCGATAGTACTTTAATGCATCATGATCCTGAGTATCCAGCAAAATTTCCCGATTTTGAGCGCTCACCAGAATCGACCGTCCAATTACAGCAACAAATAATTGCTTATTGCTCCCCAAAGCTTGAGAACAGCTGGTGAAGCGATTTTGATGGCTAATTATATCCACGCGAAATATGTTCTCAAAAAGTGTAGGTATCTAGTTGCAAATGTAATTACAGATGATACAGTTTCGTTACGGTCATGATACCGTACTTTAGGAATCTTCCGAAATATATTAACAGATAAGTGGGCTTGCATTATGGATTCAGCGATTTCGTTCAATACTTTCAAGAAAAATTTTCTGGGAAATTCTCCAGACTGGTATAAATCTGCAATTATCGCCTTCCTTATAATCAACCCGATAGCCCTGCAAGTCCTTGGCCCCTTTGTCACAGGATGGATTTTGATTGGCGAATTTATTTTTACTTTGGCCATGGCACTAAAATGTTATCCCCTCCAACCTGGAGGGTTGCTGGCCATAGAGGCTGTCATTTTAGGGATGACGACCCCTGACAATGTTTATCATGAGACAGTAGCGAACTTCCAAGTGATCCTGCTCCTGATGTTCATGGTCGCGGGTATCTATTTTATGCGAGACATGCTGCTGTTCGTCTTTACCCGAATACTATTGGGCGTCAACTCAAAGACGTTATTATCCTTCCTATTCTGTTTCGCTGGAGCGGTGCTTTCCGCATTTCTCGATGCACTAACCGTCACCGCAGTGCTAATCACCGTTGCCGTGGGATTCTTCTCTGTATACCACAAAGTTGCGTCGGGAAACGAACTCGCAGCGGATGGGCATGACCACACCAAAGACGATGGTGTGCTTCCGGGAAAGGCCGAAGAACTCGAGCAATTCCGATCTTTTTTACGCAGTCTTATCATGCATGGAGCGGTCGGCACTGCGTTGGGTGGCGTCACAACTCTTGTGGGCGAACCGCAGAATCTGCTCATCGCAGAAAAAGCTGGTTGGGACTTCATGACTTTTTTCTGGAAAATGGCTCCGGTCACTATGCCGGTTTTCGTCTGCGGCCTGATAACCTGTATTATTTTAGAAAAAACTGCCATTCTCGGATACGGAGGAACTTTGCCAAATGACGTAAGAGCAGTATTGGAAGAATTTAGTGAGCAAGAAAAACAGAGGCGAACTCCATATGATGTCGCGGCATTGATAGTTCAGTTTGCCGTGGCTCTGATTCTTGTTTTCGCCCTAGCGTTGCATTTGGCCGCAGTTGGCCTAATAGGCCTGATGATCATAGTGTTGCTGACCGCATTTAACGGAGTTGTTGAGGAGCACCGGCTTGGGCATGCGTTCGAGGAAGCGCTTCCGTTTACAGCACTTCTCGTAGTCTTTTTTGCTATCGTGGCAGTCATACACGACCAGCATTTGTTTTCGCCAGTCATTGGCGTTGTTTTGAGCATGGATGAAGCCATACAACCTGGAATGTTTTTTCTTGCCAATGGGATACTTTCAATGATCAGCGACAATGTTTTCGTTGCAACGGTTTACATAAATGAGGTTAGAGCAGCACTTGATGCTGGTGAAATAAGTCGGGAGTTGTTTGATAAACTTACCATTGCAATAAACACGGGCACTAATCTGCCAAGCGTTGCAACTCCTAACGGGCAAGCTGCGTTCTTGTTCCTCTTAACATCTGCCTTGGCACCCCTGATAAATCTTTCTTACATGCGCATGGTTATAATGGCAATGCCCTATACTATAGTTCTCACGATTGTGGGGTTAGCCGGCGTACACTATATGATTTAATTCTATCTAGATAAGACGCTCATTCCCTTCTCCAACCCGTTTAGGGTCAGCGGGAACATTCTGTCATCTACCAGATCTCTCAGCATGAGAATTGAAGGGGTATAGTGCCAGTACTTTTCCTCGACAGGATTCATCCAAATTAATTTCTCGTAGGTGCCACTCACCCTTCTCATCCAAACATCCCCGGACTCTTGATTATGGTATTCCACACTACCCCCGGGGCTACTGATTTCATATGGGGCCATAGATGCGTCACCCACAAATATAACTTTATAATCTTCAGAGTACTTGTTTAGAACCTCATAAGTTTGAATCTGCTGCTCACTCCGACGACGGTTGTCCTTCCAAACATAATCGTATAGACAATTGTGGAAATAGAAGTACTCCAGGTGCTTGAATTCTGTCTTTGTAGCGGAGAATAGCTCTTCACAAGTCCTTACATATGGATCCATAGAACCACCGATATCGAAAAAAATAAGTACTTTCACAGCATTTCGTTTCTCTGGAACCATCTTAATGTCCAGAAGTCCTGCATTTCTGGCAGTACTGCGAATCGTATCATCGATATCAAGATGATCGGGTGTGCCTTCTCTGGCAAATTTCCTCAACCTCCTGAGAGCAACCTTAATGTTTCTGGTCCCAATTTCGACGGAATCATCTAAGTCTTGGTATTGCCTCTCGTCCCATACTTTAACCGCGCGACCGCTCCCTCCGGGCCCCCCTATTCGCATGCCTTCAGGGTTATATCCTCCATGACCAAAGGGTGACGTTCCGCCTGTCCCTATCCATTTATTTCCACCTTGGTGCCGCTCTTTTTGCTCCTCGAGTCTTTTCTTAAATTCTTCAATCAACTTCTCCAAACCACCGAGACTCTCGATCTTGGATTTCTCCTCCTCGGTAAAGTGCTTCTCAAACTCCTGTCTAAGCCAGTCTTCAGGTATTAACGCCTCAACCATTGCATCTATGTTTTCTAAATTTTTAAAGTACGCCCCAAATGCCCGATCAAAACGATCGTAATATTTCTCATCTTTCACGAGACAAGTTCTAGCAAGAAGATAGAAGTCTTCAATTGAGCCAAATGCAAGGTTGTTTTCTAACGCTAAAAGCAAATCCAGCAGCTCCTTAATGGATACCGGAACATTAGCCCGTTTTAGCACATCAAAGAAACTGATCAGCATAAAATCTTCTATCGACCCTCTCGTCTGGTCATGAAGGCTAAGCGTTCTAGAAGATGAACATCTTGTTCATTTTTTAGTAAAGCTCCGTATAGAGGGGGAATCGCCTTGGTTGGGTCTCGGTTTGTGAGGATATCCTCGGGAATATCGTCCGACATGACCAGTTTTAACCAATCAACCAGCTCTGAAGTCGATGGCTTTTTCTTCAGGCCTGGAACTTTCCTAACATCAAAAAAGATATCAAGTGCGTTAGCAACTAATTTCTTTTTTATCTTGGGAAAGTGAACATCGATTATTCGCTGCATGGTCGTTCTATCAGGGAAGTTGATAAAGTGGAAAAAACATCTCCTTAGGAATGCATCGGGCAGCTCCTTCTCATTGTTACTGGTAATAATCACTATAGGCCTCTGCAAGGCTTTAATCGTCTCACCCGTCTCGTAAACATGGAACTCCATACGATCAAGTTCCAAGAGTAAGTCATTAGGAAACTCTATATCTGCTTTATCAATTTCATCGATAAGCAAAACTACTTGCTCCTCAGACGTAAATGCCTCCCAAAGCTTTCCCTTGTCAATGTAGTTCGCTATATCATTTACTTTGTCATTTCCCAACTGCGAATCGCGCAATCGCGCAACTGCGTCGTACTCATATAATCCTTGTTGAGCTTTGGTTGTTGATTTGATATGCCATGATAGCAATCTCTTACCAAGCGACCGTGCCACCTCCTCTGCGAGGAGTGTCTTCCCTGTGCCAGGCTCTCCTTTGATTAGCAACGGCCTCTGTAATGTCACCGCGGCATTAACTGCCATTTGCAACTCGTCAGTGGCGACATATGAATCTGTACCTGTAAATTTCATAATTTATAAACTTCCCTTTCCTATTTCCGCCATTATAATGAAACGATTGAACTCTTCAGAAATTAAATCTTAGTATATTGGATATGTCGATTCGATATATATGATTGAACGTAATACGACGTATCATTTTATGCGATGAGCTAGACAACCGCGTGCGTCTTTCTAGGATTTTAGTCAATCATTTTTATAACGCTAGTTATATTTGTAGCCGCACACACATGCGCGTCGATTAAGTTCAGTGACCTTAGTTTAGACATTTGAGCGACGCCGCTTGTCGGATGAGTTTACTGGTCTATCGCTCACCCGAGGACGTTTTCCCATTTTAGCTAAAACTAGGCGTACTATAATGAGCATAAAAAGAGCCAAGACTGTTAAGGCTAAAACCGGGGCAAAACTGCGCTGAAATCCGTTTTCTTCGTCCGGTTGAGTCAAAACGTCAAAAAAACCCACCGCTAAAGCAGGCGCTAAATGAGCGTCGGGTTTGTTGGATTCAACAGCAACGGGTGTCATCAAGACCACTGCAAATATCAGAAGAATTGACTGCTTAATAATTCCACTTAACCGACCGCGAATAAAAAACCAAAGACAGACGAGCAGACAAGTTGCGCCCATGGTATAAGCTACCCAACCCCAAAAGTAATTTTCAGCAGAATACATTCTTAATCAGCCCATAGAATATTACGATCAATCGCGTTTTCGGCGCAATCATCCGATTCAGAGATCACCCGACCGCGAATAGAGCGCCCCAGCTTATGTATTTCCATTTGTGATTCACTCACCAAATGATGCCAATCTGGGAGGTCTTCGCCTCGCGCGATAACGCGATAGGAACAGCTTTCTGAAAGCCAGTCAAGACCGTGTATGTTTGTTGGGCTTAATTTAACGCAATCATTAAACACTCGTTCGCCTCTCATAGCGGGAACATTTGCAAGATTCGAGATCAAGAAATTTACACCCCATATCTGTGGAAAAAATCTTACCGGTGTCTTCGTCTTCTAATTTTATTAGACAACATTTGCCACAACCATCACAAAGTGCTTCCCATTCTTGGACGGATAATTGATCCAACGTCTTTGAACGCCGCTAACCGTCTTTAAAGCTTCTCATGACCACCAATCAGACAACCTTAAAAAAGACACAATTATCAAAAGGCGCCTAAGCCAGAAATCAATTTAAAAATTTCTGGCTTAACAATCTTTCCTCGCCAACCCCGCTCTATTCTGGATGGCCATTGAAGTTTGTTAGCCTCACTGCTACGCAATATGGTTTCGAGCTCTTTTTTAGTTATAAGACATTCTACCGGTAGAGACTCTCTGTCCGCTATATCAATCAGAGCTTTGCGAAGAATTTTCATTAGCGAGGCGCTAGCTCTGGAAATCGGTTTTGGGATGCTTGGGACCGGTTCGTCTTTCGAGACTTGGGATATTTCAGAAATGAGTTCGTCACCATACACTTCTTTTTCTCTTGTTCTCAATCCATCAACCCGTTTGAGGGCAACCGTGTTAGGTGGCATCTTATCTGCCAACTCGAGAAGCACAAAGTCTTCTAAAATTCTTCCTCGTGGCCGATCTAACTGACGGGCACGAGCCTCTCGCCAGAAGCATAGCCTTTTGAGACATTTTATACTCTGATTGTCAAGCCTTTGGCTGCCTTTAACCCTTAAATAGTAAAGATCAATATCCTTCCGTTGGTGCACCGCATTGATTAAATCTTGGATCTCATCAGCAAGCCAACTCGCTCTCGAGAGCTCCTCCAATTTTTTTGTGAGAATCTTATGAAGTTCATGCAGATGAATGACATCATTTTCTGCATACTTCAATTGTCGTTCGCTGAGGGGACGAGCAAGCCAATTCGATCGCGTTTCTCTCTTGTCAATGCGAATATCCGTTAAGATTTCAAGCAAGCGAGCATAGCCCATGGAGTAGCCAATATTGGCGAGTCCTGCTGCTATCTGGGTGTCAAATATATTCGCGGGTTTTGTGTTAAGACTATGCTCCAAAACTTCTATATCCTCGCCACAAGCATGGAAAATAATTGTGCGTGCCGGGCTTTCCAACAAGTTCTTAAAGGCATCGTATTGTGTTACCGAGAGGACATCCACAAGCCAATGTTTAGAGCCGTCAGAAATTTGAATTAATGCGAGCTTGGGGAAAAAAGTATCAGTCCTGATAAATTCGGTATCTAGAGCAATTAGTTTCTCATTTTCTAGGCGGTCACAAAGCTTATTGAGACTCTCATTCGAGCTAATCCAATAACTCATGCTAAATGGTTTTTCTACTTTCTAGCGCCAAACTCAAAGTGCCGCCATCAACATACTCCAGTTCACCTCCAAGTGGAACGCCGTAGGCAATCCGAGAAACTTTTATATTGAGCGAGCGTGCCCGCTCCGCAATAAAATGAGAAGTCGCCTCTCCTTCGAGCGTAAGATTAGTAGCTAATATGAGCTCCTCTATCTCTCTCGCATTAACTTGTGCAAAAAGTTCATCGATGCCCAATTCTTCAGCACCCACACCATCGATAGGGGAAAGATGGCCATGCAGTACGAAATAGGTCCCGAAAAATGTACCTGCCTGTTCAATTGCATATAAGTCAGCTAAATTTTCTACCACACAAATCTGGCCACTCCTCATTCTTGAACTACTGCAGATAACACAAATAGAAGACTCGGTCAGGGCCCTGCATTTATCACAGTGTCGAATTTTTTCCACCGAGTCAGAAATCGATTGAGCTAACCTCTTAGCCCCATCATTATCTTTTTGCAGCAAGTGCATCGCCATTCGCTGAGCCGACTTTGCTCCAATCCCGGGGAGGATGCGAAGGTTTTTAATCAATTCATCAATCAGTGGTCCGTACACAATTGATCTCATTTAGTCAAAACGGCATCTTAAAGCCAGGCGGAAGATTGATTCCGCCGGTGAGTGATGAAAGCGCTTCTTTACTATTTTCTTCCACTCTACGAACAGCATCATTTACTGCAGCTGCAAGAAGATCTTCAAGGAACTCTTTATCCTCCGTCAAAACGGATGGGTCAATATCAACCTTTCTAACATCATATCGGCCCGTCATCGTTACTTTTATGAGACCTGCACCAGACTCGCCTGTAACTTCATGCGAAGAAGCTTCCTGCTGCAGGTTTGTCATCTTTTCCTGCATCTGTTGCGCTTGTTTCATCAAGTCATTGATATCCATTCTGACTACTCCTCTGACAAACCAGGTTTTATGTCTACTTTGCCATTAAAAACTTTTTTGAATTCAATTATATCGGGCTGAGCATTCAAGTATTCCAGTGCCTCTCGCTGATTTTCTTGTTCCTTTCTCAGTTTCGCAGATTTCGGAGATTCTTTCGAGGTGGCTCCTATATTTATACTAACTTTAATTTTTGTCCCGAAATAATCACTCAAAGCTTGACCAAGTTGTGCTTGATGCGATGGATTATAAAGACTCGCGTCCGCATCCCCCAGCACAAAGTTTAGCTCATTAGATCGCCGTTTTGAAAAGCTGCAATGGCTCGCAATCTCTGCCAATGAACCACTTAAATCAATCTGCTCATGCAATTGAAGCCATGTTTCGTGTGTTAACGACTCAAGAAGAATGGCATCGGCCGGTTCCTTGGAATCCACATGGGATTCAGATCCGATGGAATTTTCCAAGGGGGCGGTTTTGATTTTATCCGTCGCTGATAAGAGTTGAGCCTCTTCAACGATGTCGTCTCTATTATCTTCAAGTTTGTTGTTAGACATTTGAAAATCGGGCGAAGAGCCAACCTTTTCGGATCTTTTATTCTTAAGCAAAATCTCATCTTTGGAATTTGCAGGCCCGACACTTTCGGGCTGAAATGCTAGTGCCCGCAACATCACCATTTCGAATGCTGCCCGAGTGTCTGGCGACATCTTAAGATCATTCTGTCCCATAAGACATATTTGATAAAACAGCTGCACATCCTCATGGCCTACCTGGTTTGCTATATTCGATATGTCTTCATAATTTTCTACCGATTCGTCTATTACTTCAGGGACCGTCTGGCACATAGCAACCTTGTGCCAAAATGACAAAATATCTCCAAGGGCAACGAGATAGTCGGGTGCAAGCTCTGCCAAACTAGCGATCTCTGACATTAGCTCCCTCCCATTCCCGGCAGAAAGCGCTTTGCATAGATTAACCACATGACGACTTGCAATGGTCCCCAGCATCGCGTTGACTTGGTCTGCAATAATTTCTCCATCTCCATGTCCAATTGCTTGATCTGTGAGGCTCAGGGCATCACGCATACTTCCGTCAGCTGCCCTTGCTAATGACCATAGTCCCTCCGTTTGGAATTGGATCGACTCTTCCGTCAGAATGAATTCTAGGTGCTCGACAATCCGCTCTGCGCTCAGATTTTTCAGCCCGAATTGCAAACATCGGGATAAAACCGTGACCGGTAGTTTCTTCGGCTCAGTCGTAGCAAATAAAAATTTAATATGAGCTGGGGGCTCTTCCAGGGTCTTCAAAAGAGCGTTGAATCCTTCTTTCGTTAACTGATGCACCTCGTCGATAATATAGATCTTAAAACGTCCTTTGCTAGGCGTGTATTGAACTCTCTCAATGATCTCCCTAATATCATCAATACCCCGATTAGATGCTCCATCAATCTCGATAAGATCTATAAAACGGCCTTCGTTAATTTCTGCACAGCTGGAACACTCGCCACATGGCACTGAAGATATGCCAACCTCGCAATTTAGACACTTTGCCAGAAGGCGAGCTATAGTGGTCTTACCGACTCCTCGCGTGCCCGTAAAAAGATAAGCATGGTGAAGACGATTTCTATCAAGGGCATTAGATAGCGCTTTGAGGACATGTTCTTGACCAGCCATTTCCGAAAAAAAGCGTGGACGCCACTTTCTAGCCAAGACTTGATAAGTCATTTTTCGATATATCCCAAACTGACACCAAAGCGATCTCTGCAAAAGGTATTGAGAAAATGCGCAACCGCATCTCGTAACAAGCCGGCCAAGCTGTCGTTTTCTTTATTTGAAAAGGTGATGACTACCAACAGCCTTACTCCGGCACAATATTTTACCACTACCGTTGCTCCCTTCCGGGCCTGGCGGGGTTCGCAGCGAACACTTGCGAAGAGACCATTGGAAGCCATCGATAGGAATTATCCAAGTTCTATCCTACAAGTGCAATAGCTTGCAACTTGGTCCAGTATTTTAAAACATCTTGTAATCTGACATTCAAGGTTTTTACTGAACTCAAAAATTTAAACAACAAATTTTCTAGGAAAGATATCTATGATTACTCTTTTTAAAGCTAGATCGAATAAGCGAACAATCATTGAAGCAAAGAGTCCAGTCTCCTTCCTCGATCATTGAAAAGCCAAACGTCAAGATTCGTTGGCGTCTGCAGTCAGATTGGCGGGACACAAAGTTTTTTCTTCATTAATTCACTAGCCCTTCTGTGCGACATTTTATCATCAAAGTGGTGTTTTCTGATGCCAAACACTAACAAATCGTTTTTTTCGTAAATTAACAAAAATTAAAACTGCTCTTTTATGAAGCGGATGTTATACTTTGATAAGTTTTGAATTAAATTAAAATAAGTACTAAAACGAAAACCGAAAATTGGGGGATTTATAGTATGAAACTATCTTTGCAGTTGCTTCGTTTACCGGCTCTATTCATGTTGAGCCTATGTGTGTTATCAAGCAACACGCTAGCTCAATCATCCAAGACGCTAGACGAAATCATTATTACGGCGCAGAAGAAGGAAGAGTCGCTTTTAGATTCCGCTATCGATGTGTCTGTATTTTCGAACGATGAGCTTGAAAAATACTCCATCACGGATGTGAGCGGCATAGCGCTATCTGTGCCAGGCCTGACATTTCAGAATACGGGTGGCTGGGCACAACTTTATTTAAGGGGCGTGGGAACACGAGTATCCCAAGCAGGTCTCGATCCAGGTGTGGCAGTCTATGTGGATGATCGTTATGTCGGTCGTCAGTCCGGAATAATGTTCGCTATGAGCGATATGGAAAGAATTGAAGTTCTCAAGGGCCCCCAGGGAGTTTTATTTGGGCGCAATTCTACCGGTGGTGCCGTCCGAGTAATCAGCAATCCAGTTTCTGACGAGATGGAAGGGAAAATTTCCATGAGTCTCGGGGACTATGACTATAAGAAGATGGAGGGCATGCTTAATCTACCAATTAGCGATAATTTTGCAATCAGAGCAACTTACCAGCATCGCGAAAGGGAGGCCTTCAAAAAGAACATCATTCCAGGTGGGTATGATTATGACGACTTGGATCAAAGCATAGCGCGTTTGAGAGCCAAATGGACGATTAGCGATGACACTAGTGTCGAACTTTCCCATATGTTTGCTTCGATGAAAGATTTGTCAAATGCGGGTGCCGTCAGCGCAGATACTGGCAACTCCAGGGGCATTTCGCTTGGCGGTATAACCACCACAAGGAGAGATCAGATAGCAAGTTCGACAACGGCAGTAGAACTTAACCCAGATGGTCCTAAACGCTACATGGACAGCACAGCTATCCGCATTGATACCGTGGTTGGGGGATATGATGTTGTTTTATTCGCTAACGATTCAATGAATGATGAGAGGTTTTTCGGAGACTATGATGCAACCTCTTTGAACGATGTCGATGTAACCCTGACGGAAAATATGTCTGACGAAACAGGGGCTGGCCTTGAAATATCTTCCAACAATGACGGCCGCCTTAATTGGATCGCTGGAGTGAATTATTTCGAGCAGGAAGTAAATTACGATTTCGATCTCCGACTCGGGGTTATCGGTAGAGGCAATGTGGCAACATCAACAGCATGGTCTACATATAATCTCGAGACCTATGGGATTTTTGCTTCGGTTGATTATGAAATGTCGGACAGATTGACGTTAACTGTGGGCGGTCGATATACCAAGGAAGATAAAGATGTTTTGACCCGATGTAGTTCATACCCTGAGTATGCTCAGAACGCTAGGGTTTGTCTAGGTGCCGCTGCTAAGCCAAATTTCATAGCTGAGAGCTGGTCCTCTTTTGACCCTAAGGTGACCTTGACCTATAACCTCGAAGATAACGGAATTATCTACGCTACCTTCGCTACGGGTTTTAAGAGCGGCGGTTTTAATCAACCCGCAAATCGTGGTTCCGTTCCACTGGAACCAGAAGAAATCGAAATGATCGAGTTGGGCTATAAAACAGAGCTCTCGGACACGCTTCGGCTCACAAGCTCGTTATTCATTTACGATTACAAGGATCTCCAGGTTACCAGAGCAAGCTCAGGTGGTGGCACCGTGACCACTGAAAACGCCACCGATAGTGACATTATGGGACTAGACTTTGATATAACATGGCTCGCGTCAGATAATTTAATGATACGGTTCGGAGGGGAATTCCTGGACACAGAGTACACAGACTATACAACGGCCGGTAGAGTCAATAATATCGTTCTCACGGGCAATCCAGATGCTATCGGATATGGTTATGACTACTTTAATGCTGAGGGAGAGTCTCTGCTAAGGGCAGCTGATATGTCATGGTTTATGTCGTTAGACTACCAATCTGGACCCATGTCCATGAACATAAGTTACTCATGGACTGATGACTACTTATTCGACTTTGTGCGGCATCCAAGCTCCGAATCATTGCGGCAGGAAGCCCACGGCATTATGAACGCCAGAGCAACTTATGATGCTGGCAATGGCATGAGCATCTCTGTTTGGGGTAAAAACATAGGAGATGAGGTTTATCTAAACGACTCGGTAATCGGGGCCTCCAACCAGCGCATTAACTATGCGCACCCAAGAACTTGGGGCGTAGATCTTACCTATGATTTCTAATGAGGATTGTTTTCTAAATCCGTAAATACAAAAGGGATGAAAGTACAAACAGCGATAATCTTAATTGCGCTATCGCTTTCAAACCTAGGATGGGCAGGACTTTACTCTCCTGCCCTTTCTTCTTATCCCAAAAATGTTTACTGGGGTGACACCCATCTCCATACCCGAAACTCCCCTGATGCTTACACTTATGGGAATCAGAATTTGTCGCCTGCGGACGCCTACCGTTACGCGCAAGGCGAAGAGTATACAGCGCACAATGGGATGCGAATAAGGATAAAAACTCCCCTCGACTTCCTCGTGGTTGCAGATCATGCAGAGTATCTCAGCGGATTTCACCGTTTCAGCATTGGCGATCCCCTCGTTACCGAAACAGCAATTGGAAAAAAATGGAGACATTGGACCGACGCCGGAAACACCGAAAAGATTTACCCTTCTTTTACGGGGAGCATGGTTGATCCCGAGACATATCCTCCTTTCCCTAGTCACGTTCAGTCATCAATCTGGGAAAATGTCGCTAATACTGCGGATGAATATAATAAGCCGGGCGTATTTACAGCCCTGACAGGATACGAGTGGACTTCTATGATCGACCGAAATAATCTCCATAGGGTCGTAATTTTCAAAGATTCAGCCGATAAAGTAGCACAAATTAATCCATTTTCGGCGCAAGATAGTTTAGATCCAAGGGACCTTTGGGCAGCCTTGGAGAATTATGAAAGATCGACGGGAGGCGAGGTCCTTGCAATTCCACATAACTCGAATCTATCGGGTGGCATGATGTTTCCCGATAAAACAATAGACGGTCAATCGATTAGTGCCAACTATGCCAGACAGAGCGCTCGATGGGAACCCATTGTCGAGGTGACTCAGGTCAAAGGAGACTCGGAAACACATCCGAGGTTGTCTCCAGATGATGAATTTGCCGACTTTGAAACATTTGAAACCAACCTGAGTCTTAAGGTCGCTGAAGACTGGATGCTGAAACACGAGTATGCTCGAGGCGCTCTTAAGCAGGGTTTGCTTCACCAAAAAGAACTGCAGGTTAACCCCTATAAGTTCGGCATGATAGGAAGTACGGACAGTCACAACAGCCTAGTTACCCCAGAGGAGGATAATTTTTTCGGAAAATTTGTCGAGTCCGAACCGGGTCCCAATAGGCTAAAAAACAAGATGGCGGGGGGCAGATTGTGGGAGAACTGGCGCATTGTCGCCTCTGGCTATGCGGCAGTCTGGGCCAATGAGAATACACGCGAGGCTCTCTTTGCGGCAATGAAGCGCAAGGAAGTCTATGCAACGACCGGGTCTCGCATTAGGGTCCGCTTCTTTGGCGGATGGGAATTAGAGGAGGCTATGATTGATAGGCCAAATTATGAAGAGCTAGGCTATATGCATGGAGTGCCTATGGGAGGCGATCTTGCAAGGGTTAAAAAAGATCGGGCTCCCGCATTCATGTTCTCGGCAACCCGGGATCCGCTGGGCGCAAATCTGGACCGAGTTCAAATCGTTAAAGGTTGGCTTGATTCAAATGGTCAAACGCATGAAAAGGTCTATGATGTGGGTTGGGCTGGCGACAGGAACATAGACCAGCAAACCGGGAAATTACCACCAATTGGTTCCACAGTGAATTTCGCAGACGCCACTTATGATAACTCAATTGGCAAGGATGAGATTTCTGGCGTGTGGTTTGATCCTGATTTTGATGCCAAAGCTCCAAGCTTCTATTACTGTCGCGTCTTGGAAATCCCCCGACCCAGATGGACGCTCAAAGATTCGGTTTTCTTTGGAATACAACTTCCAGAGGAGGTTTCGACCGTAGTTCAAGACCGAGCCTACACTTCGCCGATATGGTACACACCATAGAAGGTAATAGCAGCTAAATTTAACTAGCTGCTGCCTCTTTTGATTGGTCAATGCGGAATTACGCGGTAACTTCCGATCTTTCCATCTCTTAATTCAACCCAACCGAAGAAATCTTTGGCATCACCATCAGGGCCGATAACCTGTGCCTGAAAGGCCCCCTCTTTTCCATCAACAATAACCTTATGCACCTTGTGCTCAATTCCCTCTTTTTGCATCTCAGGAATCCTCGAGGTGAGAAATGCTCGCAACTCATCTCGACCATTTAAAGTATCCAACGAATCCCGATTGTGACCATCATGCTCCCAAACCTGAGTGTGAACCCAGACAACATCGCTATGCATCGCTTCTACGGCCATATCAGCATTACCAGAATCAATATTATCGAAATAGATCTCTTGCAAAAGATACAATAATTTTTCTCTGTCCATGTTGTGCCCCTCCTACCTTTAAAAGCGTTGCATCTCACCTACAAATGATTGCATGAGTTGTTTGTTTACCCCCAATCATAGGTAACATTTTTTCATTTCACAGAAACCGGCTGTTTACCATTAATAAAGTCGTCAAAAACACTTTGATTAAACTCATTTTCGCACGCAACCATTGCGAGTGACTCTACCTCAAAATCTAGCCCGGATTTATGATCTGTTTCCCAAACCTTATTCATCGACAGTTTCGTATAACCCCATGCAAAGTGAGCACACCTTAACAGGCGATCGCAAAGCTTCCCTACTTCCTCGTCCAAAGTTTTATCGGGACCGCCTTGTTTATCAGACCTCTAGCTTCCGCTTCCTTCCCATCAATCTCAACGCCGGTGAGCAGCAGTTCCTTCGCCTTACGCCAACCTACTAGTCGAGTTAGTCGCTGAATCACACCCCAACCCGCAATTAATCCAAGATTAACCTCCGGTTGGCTAAATTTAACATTTTCCGAGGCTATTACAAAGTCACATGCGTGAAGGTCCTCAAGCGCACCGCCGACCGCTCCTGTTTTGGCAACGCCAATAACCGGTTTCTCAAGCGTCTCTATAGATCTAAAAAGAGTATGCGCAAATTTACTAATGTCACGCCATTCAAGAGGCGAAAGATTCCAATCTTTATTCCCCATTTCACCAAAAACAGTCACACCCAACTGGAAACCATCGCCATCGGCACTTATAACGATTACAGATATATCGCTATCTTGTCCTACATCTTCTTCGGCCCATTTCATTTCGACTAACATTTCCTTAGTCATCCCATATTGCGGTGGATTATTCTTGACTATTCTCGCGACGTTTTCAGACTTTTCATATCTAATAGAATTTGGTTTCATATATTTTCTCAATGATTTCGATTGTTAATCCAAATCGACATTAATCTATAAGGCCTCTAAACTTAAAGCCAAAAGAAAAGCGGGGAAGAGTTTTGATCTTCCCCGCTCACGGCAGAACAATGGCTGTTTGAATCAGAATCTATAAGTGAAGACTGCTTCTAACGTCCGTCCAATATTTGGAGTCACCTGCAAATCAGCCAGAATGCCCCCATCGGTGCCAGTACCAAATCCAGTGCTAGGTGCATCTCTGGCAAACTGAATCGCATACTCATCAGTCAAGTTTTTACCAATTAGAGCAAACTCCCATGATCGATCAAGGCTAGCTAGACGGATCGACATATCTAGCTGCTCATATCCCTTCTGAAGGGCTGAGGGGTGCGCAAACTCGCTAAAGCTATAGTCATCCTTAAACTGTAAATTGATGGTAGTACCAAACATCAGATTTTCACCAATTGGCGTCTCGTAATCCAGCCCCACATAACCGGAGACATCGGGTGCCAGAAGGCGATCTTCGCCGTCCAGTCGCATCTGAGGCACCTTGCCGGGCTCAAAAATATTACATCCATCTGCTGGCGTCTTGCCTGCATAGCATGGAGCGACAACACTTTCATACTTGGAATCAAGAAATAGTATTGATCCATGAAGTGTAAGTCCGTCAACATCTGGCGCATACTCGAAACTGAATTCAGCGCCATCAGTAGATGTATCTCCAGCATTATACGTCACATTTGACCAAACTACGGCGTTGAAGAAGTCAATCTGCAAGCCTTCAAAGTCATAAGAAAACGCTTCTGCCTCAACTTTTAATCTTCCATCAGCAAAAAGTCCTTTCATGCCAATTTCATAACCATCGACTTCCTCTGGTTCGAAGACGAAGTCTTCGACAGTACCAGAGGCAACACCCAAGATGCCACTATTAGAAAATCCGCCAGATTTCCAGCCCTGCTTGAGCGCTGCAAAGATTGTGACATTGTCATTAAGCTCATGACGCACGGTAAGTTCGCCAACTGTATCGTCAAACTTCTGGTCAGCTTCAACCAAACCAACGCTCTCTGGTGTCCAACGAGAAACCAAGCCTGGCCACACGTATGGTTGCTTGAAGTAGGAATCCTTCTCTTCCTCGATATATCGCAGTCCAGCAGTAATCTGAGTGCGATCGCTTAAATCGGTAATAACCTCGAAATAAAGGGATGTTGCTTCGCCATCAGTTTCGGATGCTTTGTCATAGAGCATGTGTCTATAGTTACCGGGAATATACCCAACATCTGGAGCGTTGGAGTTCATAACAGAGCCAACGAAGACATCCTGTCCAAACCATCTCTCTGAATCTTGCATGTAAAGCCCAGCAACTACATTCACCGCACCATCAAACTTAGAGTTCACTCTTAGTTCTATTGAGCTGCTATCGTAGGTATTATTTTCGGATGCCCAAACTGCTGGAATTTCCCCTGCATCAAAGTCACCAACCCAATTGGTCTCATTCTCGTGGTCGTTGAGGTGTGCAACCACGTCATAGCTATCGCCTATGTACTCGAGACTAAGC
>CAJWMT010000009.1:0-44498 GCA_913044275.1 uncultured Cellvibrionales bacterium | reverse complement strand
TCGGTCGGCCAGAATTAAGGAAAAATTGGCTCAATAAATTTTCAATGTCTCATCAGACCTAACGTTGGTCGAAAATACCCCGTTTTAAATGGTTTAAAGCGGGTTTTTGTCTGCAGTTTTCGTCATAAATCAAGATATAATTTTTGATTTAACAAGATGCCAATAACACCCACTTTGATGAAGATTTTGAGTAGGTATGAATTTATCAAAGCACATTAGATACTTTCCTTTATTAAATTAGATTAACGATATGATGGAGGAAAACATTAGTTTTTGGTCGGGTTCACAGTGAAGATTTAGCCAAAATCATTGGGAAAGCTTCGGTGAGGGTCCCTCTCAAGCACGGTGCAGCGGAGTGACTGAAATATTCTCACATCCCGCTCATAACATATTTTGTTGAAGTTGATCATAGACCACGTATTTAGGACCAAAGTAATGATGTTTGAACCCTGCCGAGCGTGTCAGATTTAGATTTAAGTGTGTATCTTGAAGGCTATTATCCAGATAACGAGTTCATAGCGAGATAATAATGAGTCCCCATTTGAACGTAATTGAAAAGTCAACAGTAGGCAAAGTAATAGGCCTTTCAGACGGCAGTGGATTTGTTCGCTCATTTTCTGATCATCCACGAAAAATATATTTATCTCGTTCTGAGATGGCCGAGGTCTTTAGTGGTGATAAAGTCTCAGTTCAAATAGTCGGTCGAGATCGTTTGGGGAGACTAAAAGGGCATATAGAGGACGTGTTAGAGCGCGCGCATAAAAAAATTGTGGGACGCTATTTTAAGGATGTTGCGGGAGGCCTTGTTCGAGTGGACGATGCTCGAGAGCACCAAGTGGTTCGCGTGCCGTCGGAAAATGCCGATGATATAAAAGATGGTCAAGTGGTAATAGTTGATATTCTTCAATATCCCTCCAAGAAGAAGCCAGCTTCTGGCCGAATCATCAAGGTTATAGGAGAATACATGAATGCTGATGTTCAGGTAGAAATCGCTATTGATAACCATGGCATTCCGGATGTTTGGACTGATGCTGTGTGCGAAGAGATAAAACTTATCACAGAGGATTTTAGAGATTTCGAAAATCGCATCGACCTTCGTGGTACTCCTTTGATTACTATTGATGGAGATAAGGCTCGAGACTTTGATGACGCCGTTTACTGTTCATCAAAGCCTCAAGGCGGTTGGCGGCTAATAGTTGCGATAGCGGATGTTTCATACTTTGTAAAAACTGGCTCTTCTATAGATACGCTAGCGTCACAACGAGGGAACTCTGTATATTTTCACAACACTGTTGTCCCAATGTTGCCGGAAGTTTTATCAAATAATCTTTGCTCTCTATTGCCCGGCAAAGATCGCTTTTGTTTCGCTTGCGAGATTCATTTGGACGATTCTGGACAAATAGTTCGGTATGAATTCTATGAAGCGATCATGAATTCGTATGCGCGAATGACATATTCTGAGGTTAGCGAAATATTGGAAAATCCTTGCGACCCGCGCACTGAGAGTATGATTCCTCCAGAATTGGTAACCCAATTAGATTCATTAAATACATTATGCGATTTGCTTCTGCTCAGGCGAAAAGAGCGTGGTGCTCTGAATTTTGAATCCCACGAGACTGAAATGTTTTTGGATAGCCAAGGCAGAATCGAGGGAATACGGCCAGTAATCCGGCTGCGAGCACATGAAATAATCGAAGAGAGTATGCTTTGTGCAAATTATTGTGCTGCTGAATTTCTTCAGAATAGAAATATCCCTATGTTATACCGCGTTCATAAGGGCCCTAGTGAGGAACGACTGGGCTCTTTGAGAGAATTTTTAGGTAGTGTTGGATTGAGTCTCGCAGGTGGGGACACTCCTCAGCCCTCTGATTATCATAACGTTTTGGTTGCTTGCAAAGATAGGGAGGATGCTTCGCTAATTCAACTGGTGCTTCTGAGATCGATGAGCCGAGCTTGTTATCAACCTAATAACGAGGGTCATTTCGGCCTGAATTATTCAGTATACGTCCACTTCACTTCTCCAATAAGACGTTATTCTGATTTACTCGTTCATCGGGCGGTAAAGGATGCCCTCAGAGTTTCAATGGAAGTTTACAAAGGCTCTGATTTTGCCATTAAAAAAGGTGAACAGTTCCATAAGCCATCATCTCTAGAGGACCTAGGAAATTTTCTTTCATTTACCGAAAGACGGGCTGAAGAAGCTGCAAGAGACGTAGCAAGCTGGCTGAAATGCGAATTCCTTTTAGATAAAATAGGAAAAGAAGTAGAGGGGGTGGTAGTGGGTGTTCAAAGCTTCGGGCTTTTTATTTTAATGGACGAACTTTTTGTCGAAGGGCTTATCCATGTCAAAGCTTTGCCAAGAGATTATTATTATTACGAGGACAAACTTCAAAGACTAGTTGGAGAACGGAGTGGACAAGTCTTTAAACTAGGACAGAGGATTAAAGCGATAGTGTCACGGGTTGATCTTCAGAAGCGAAAAATTGACCTTACCCTTTTCAGACGGAAGCGGGATAAAAAGGGGAAAAAACCAGCCGCTTAAAAACCGATCTTTCCTTAAAAAATTCTGGTTAGTGAGGTAAGGTCTAATTTATTAGTGACTAACTTAAGTAGATCGAACAAACCGTGTAATACGCATATTCTCTGGATATTAGTGAAGAGTTGTGATGTGAGATTTTCGCGACTCAGTTGGACGCTTCTTTTAATGTAATGAATGACCCCAATAAACGGTTCAGAACGTTACCGAGATAGCTGAGAAACATCGTCCCAGTTTCCGGGGTGTAGAAATTTGCGTCTCTGTGTCCTATGGATAGAACCGCAAGCGGCTTGTCCAGTTTGATTACAATCGCGGCGATTGACCCCACAGACGGACTCTCTTTGCCGAACAAAAATTTAAGCTCGTTGTCGCGCACTGCTCCGCAGAGAATTTCGGTCTTCAAAATCGATGCTATCTCTTTTTCAGCTTGGTCATAATTAATAAATCGCGCTCCAGAGATTTTTTGCTTCTCCCCAAAGAGTATTAGAGAGCAAAATTCTATTGAGAAGTCATCTTGAAGCCCCGTGAGCAGGTTTTTGGCCAACTTTGATAATGAATTTGCGTCTAAAAGCTTCAGAATTAATGATTGCGTTTTTGCTAGCAATAGCTCATTTTCCTCAGCTTTGCTGTTAAGGATATTTAGTCTTGATCTTAGCTCACTATTGCGCTCTCTCAAAAGACTTACTTGTCGCTCTACCAATGATATCGCAGAACCGGTCGAGTGCGGCAGATAAAGATTTTCAAGGATATCGGGGTTGTCATAAAGGAAGGTTGGGTTGTCCCTCAAAAAGTCGCTGAACATTTTTTTAGTTTTCACTTCTGCTTTTTGCTTCATATTTTCATGTGTCCGCTAAATACTTTGACCGCTGGACCGGTCATTTTTAATGTCTTACCCTCTCCGGACCAATCCACAGAGAGCTTACCACCGCGCATGCTCACGAGCACTGGTGTGTCCAGAATTTTTTTCTGAATCCCCGAGACTGCTGCTGCGCAAGCACCCGTGCCACATGCCAAAGTCTCACCGACACCTCGCTCAAATACACGTATGCTGATGTTCTGCCGGTTATCAACTTGCATGAAACCAACATTAGTCTTGTTTGTAAAGCGCGGATGGTTCTCCAACCTCGACCCAATACCTTGCACATCTGTGTTGTTTATGTCTTCAACATGCACCACTGCATGAGGATTGCCTAGGGAGAGAGCAGATATTTCATATTCCACACCTTGTAAATCAATTGAATATGATATTGCTTGCTCCGAAGCACAGAACGGAATATCTGCGGGGTTCAGTTGAGGAATTCCCATGTTTACCGTTATGGACTTGTCTCGATTGATTAGTACATCAAGAATACCCTTCATTGTTTTCACTCTCAGGTTGGTTTTACCTATTAGCTTTTCGTCGTATAAAAAACGAGCCATGCAACGGATGCCATTTCCGCATTGTTCAACTTCATTGCCATCTGAATTAAAGTAACGAAAGTCAAAGTCTATATCCTGCTGGGATGGCGGTTCTATGAGCAAAAGTTGATCACAACCAACTCCACGATTGCGGTCAGCGATCTTGCGAATTAATGATGGTGTTACACGTACCTGCTGTCGCAGTGCTTCGAGGACCACGAAGTCGTTACCTAAGCCATGCATTTTGCAAAACTTTAATTCCATTATTGTTCCATTTTTAAAATCAGATGTTCACCACGAACAATGTCTTTAATAGTTTCTCGTTGTCTGATGACATGTACATCTTTGCCTGAAATCATGAGCTCTGGCGCACGCGGCCGGCTATTGTAATTTGAACTCATAGAGAAGCTATATGCACCCGCATCGCACACACATAAGAGATCGCCCTGGAGAATTGATAATTCACGCCCGTAACCTAGGAAGTCGCCCGTCTCGCATATTGGACCAACTATATCGTAAAAGTGAGTTGGCTCATTCTGCCTTAAATAAATTGGCTGGATATCCATAAATGACCCGTATAGTGAAGGGCGAAGCATGTCGTTCATTGCTGCATCGCAAATTGCAAAACGTTTTGAACCATTACATTTCAAAAATTGTACACGAGTGACTAAAAAACCTGCATTTGCAATAATTGATCTGCCAGGTTCGAAGATAAGTGTCTCCTTACGTTCTTTCACTAACTGAGAAAGTGTCTGCGCAAATGCCTTTATCGATGGAGGGCTTTCATCTCGATATCGGACGCCAAGACCGCCTCCTAAATCGATATGCTCTAGTATGATTCCATGTTTTTTGAGATCTTTTATTAATGCTATAAGACAATTCAATGCATTTTCAAACGGTGTAATTTCTGTCAATTGTGATCCTATGTGACAGTCAATCCCAATGATTCGAACATGTTCCATTTTGGACGCTTTTAGATAAATTTCCTCTGCTCTAAAGGCGTCTATGCCGAATTTGCTCTCTTTGAGGCCCGTTGCTATGTATGGATGGGTGTTAACGTCAATATCAGGATTCACTCTGATTGAAATGGGAGCGGTCATCCTCATATCGGCTGAAATTTTATTTAGGAGGTTTAATTCCGCCTCAGATTCGATGTTAAAGCAATAAATGCCTACCTCCAACGCTCGCCGCATTTCTCGACGACTTTTACCTACTCCGGAGAAAACTATTTTCTTTGGGTCGCCCCCAGCCATTAGCACTCGCTCAAGCTCTCCTAATGATACGATGTCAAAGCCAGAACCTAATCGCGCCAATGTTTGAAGTACAGCAATATTCGAATTGGCTTTAACGGAATAACAAATTAAATGTTTCTGGCCTGATAACGCGGCTTTATAAGTATTAAAATTCTTTTGTATTGCGTCCATACTGTATATATAGAAAGGGGTTTCGAAATTTTCAGCTACTTGTTGCAGGGAAACTTGTTCCACCCATAGCCGGTTATTTTTTCTAAATAATATTGAACTCATTGAGTGCCTTCATTCTCTCTTAAGTAAAAACGCTCAGCGGTTTCTTGAGGTAGATACAAGGCGCCTTTGTTTCCACAACCATTTAATAATAGAATCGTTAGTACCAATAGTAGTTGGAAAGATAATTTTGTTAGCATAGCTAGTACCGTTGACGCCGTGTGAAGTATATCGATGGTCTGTCTTTTCCCTAGCGATTATACGCTAGCTTTTCGAATAGGAATATAAAGTGAACGAAAATGAATACAATCGCTGCGTAGATGAATTGATGCTTCAGATTGAAGACTCGATAGAAGATTCAGCGTTAGACATAGACTGTGAAAATAGTAATGGAATACTCACGCTCACTGTAGAGAGTAACGGCAGTCAAATTATTCTTTCTCGTCAGACTGCTTCCAGAGAAATTTGGCTAGCAGCAAGGTCTGGAGGGTTTCATTTCGTTCTGGAAGATTCAATTTGGCGGGACACAAAGACAGACGAGACGTTGGATAACCGACTGCAGCAAGCGGTTAAGTTGCAGGCGGGCGAGTTTGTTGATTTCAAACTTTAGCGGGTCTTTAGACGAGCTTCTGCTCGATCGGCAGCCGCTTTTACAGTAATTGGTGCTGTACCGCCAAGGTGTGACCTAGAGGCAACCGAGCCCTCGACCGACAGCACTTTATAGACATCTTCTGTTATTCGTGGGGAAAATTCTTGCAACTTTACAAGAGGCATTTGAGAGAGTTCGAGCCCACTATCCAACCCATATGCAACTGATTTGCCCACAATTTCGTGCGCCTCTCGGAATGGTATGTTCTTGCGAACAAGGTAATCTGCAAGATCAGTCGCGGTTGAGAAGCCCTCCTTTGCGGCTTGGTGCATTGCTTCCCTTTTAAACTCGATGTTTGGCAGTAATTTAATGAGAGCTTTCAGGCAATCTCGCAGAGCATCTGCAGTATCAAAAAGTGGTTCCTTATCTTCTTGGTTATCTTTGTTATAGGCGAGTGGTTGGGATTTCATGAGCATCAGCTGTGATATCAAGTTACCTGTCACTCTGCCAGTTTTTCCTCGGATTAACTCGGGCACATCGGGATTTTTCTTTTGAGGCATGATAGACGAGCCCGTCGCAAAACGATCTGACAGTTGTATAAAATTAAATTGAGATGAATTCCAGAGTATGAGTTCCTCACACACTCTAGATAAGTGAGACATCAAAATGCTTGCTGCCGCACAATATTCTATCGCAAAGTCTCTATCGCTAACCGAATCCATTGAATTTTCGGTTGGTTTCGAGAAAGATAACTTAGAAGCCGTCAGATGGCGATTAATTGGAAAAGTTGTTCCTGCAAGAGCTGCCGCGCCAAGTGGGCATTCATTAAGCCGCGATCTGCAATCCGAAAAGCGACCAAAGTCCCGCTCCAACATTTCGTTCCATGCCAATAAGTGATGACCAAGCGTAACTGGTTGGGCAGTTTGGAGGTGGGTGAAGCCGGGCATGATAGTGGCCGCGTGATTTTTGGCCATATGGATGATCTCAACCTGAAGTTGTTCGATAAGATCACTTAGTTGATCGACCGAATCTCGCAACCAAAGTTTTATATCAGTGGCTACTTGGTCGTTTCGAGAGCGCCCTGTGTGTAGTTTTTTCCCGACAGTACCAACTTTATTGACCAGTGCAGATTCGATGTTCATGTGCACGTCTTCTAGTTCGTTGCTCCAAACGAAGGTGCCTTTTTCGATATCCTCCTCAATGCTTTTTAAACCGTCTACTATAAGACTGCACTCTATTTCGGTTAAAATTTCAACTTGGGCGAGCATCTCTGCATGCGCGATTGACCCAGCGATATCTTCCTTGTAGAGACGTTTGTCAAATTGAACCGACGCCGCGAAGCTAGAAATAAATTCGTCCAAGGGTTGATTAAACCTTCCACTCCAGCTTTGGTTGAGTTTCTTCTCTTTAGTAACTTCGGTATCTTTTTCAGAGCAGTTAGTCATTGCTAATTTTTCTCTTTCTTTTTAGTTCCTGCTTATTATAGCGAATTGCGCTGCCCACCAATAACTATAGCCACCATTTAAATCGTTGAGATTGTATCCTGATCTATATTAATAAATCTTTATATAATAATTGTGGTGGTATTTTTAGATTTTTCGTATGGCGGTGAAAGATTTTTGCTCCTTACTGCTGGCAATATTATGTGAATGCGAAATAATAGCAGTCTTCAAATTACCGAGAGCCTGATATTGTGACTACAACCATACGAATTGCCACGAGAAAGAGCCCCTTGGCTCTTTGGCAGGCAGAATATGTTCGTGGTCAACTTTTACATTATCATTCGAACCTGCACGTTCAGCTTGTGCCCCTCAGCACGAGAGGCGATAACACAGTAGATACGTCGTTGCGGAAAATAGGGGGAAAAGGGCTCTTTGTGAAAGAGTTGGAGGTTGCTCTTCTAGATTTACGTGCTGATATCGCTGTGCATTCGTTGAAAGACATGCCAATGATATTACCTGACGGGTTAAGATTGGGAGCCATCTGTAAACGCGCCGATCCCTCCGATGCTTTAGTTTCAAATTCATTTGCGTCACTAAATGACCTACCCCCTGGCTCAATCATTGGAACTTCCAGTCTTAGAAGGAAGTGCCAGATATTGGCCGCTTATCCCTCGTTGGTCGTTCGGGATCTCAGAGGCAATGTTAATACGCGTTTAACAAAATTAGATAAGGGTGATTATGATGCATTAATACTTGCCAGCGCGGGCTTAGAGCGGCTTGAAATGAATCATCGTGTTAGTCATCGAATTTCTTCCAAGATCATTTTACCAGCAGCCGGGCAAGGAGCCGTTGCTATTGAATCTCGTGCGGATGACCCAATTATTGAGAGCTTTTTGCAGGCCTTACACCATAGCAATAGTAGTAGTTGTGTTACTGCTGAACGTGCTTTTGTGAGGGTCTTGGACGGCGGTTGTCGCAGTCCGATGGCGGCTTTCGCTCAGCATGATGCGAAAAACAAAACCATACACCTTCGAGCATTGGTCGGCAGTTCTGATGGTAAGAAAGTTTTGTCCGACCAGCTCTCGGGATCCATGGACACACCAGAGAGAGTTGGCGAAGCTCTTGCAGAGAATATGCTTTCTGCTGGAGCAAGAGATATTTTGGCTGATTATGAGGAATGACGTTGAAGGGAGATCCAAGTTCTAATTGTCAAAAGCGCCCAAAAATTCTTGTGGTGCGAGCCAAACGCATTGAGGATGAGTTTCTAGAGCTTCTAAATGACGCTAACTTGGACTTCCAATCAATTCCGATTATGTCGATTAAACCGCTGCCTGCTTCCAAGCTGGTTCAAGATGTAATAGAAAATTTCGAGCATTATCATTTCGCGATATTTATCAGTGGTAATGCGGTAAAATTCGGAGTTAGTTGTCTCCAGCATACATGGCCGACATTACCTCAGGGTGTGCAATACCTATGTGTGGGTCAGAATACGGGGCAGTTGTTGAGCAAATATGTGAGCAATGTTGCATCTCCAAACACGATGTTGACAACCGAAGGTCTTCTTTCGATGCCGCAATTAAAATTGCTGACGGATAAAAAAGTGGCGATTTTCCGAGGAAAGGGCGGAAGAGAAGATTTAACAATCGAGTTAAAGGAGCGGGGCGCATTGGTAAGTGTTTGCGAGCTGTACCAGCGATTCATAAACAAGACAAAGCTAGCACTGGCGAGGTCTAAACTTCCTTTGGTAGATTGTTTAGTTGCGCACAGCGGCCAGTTGCTCGAGGCCATGGGGAAACCGCCGAAGACATCGGTCGATCGCATATGTGTCATTGTGCCAAGTGCCCGAGTGGCCGGTATCGCGAGAGGGTTGGGGTACGAGCGAGTAGTGGTGGCAAAGAGTGCTCTACCTGCAGCAATGCTTAAGTCGACTAAAGACGCATTGTAAAAAATGAGTTAACTTAAAACATTTCACGCTATCGGGCGTAGTCATGATGAGGAGCGGAATATGGACAAAGCGGAGACAGAGAAAAATTCCGTGATTCAGCCTCCAGATCGAACTCAAAAATTTAAGGCGATATCGCGCTTAAAATTCGTTATGGTTTTTTCAATTCTGGCTGCATTGGTTGGACTGGGATGGTATTTGGCGATTGAACTGAGTTCTGTTCAACGAGCGCTATCTGAAATAGAAACTAGATTGACCTCAGCAAAAGAATCCAACCAGAGTTTTACCAATATGGCGTCACTGCTCGATAGTAAGATTGCAGCCCATGCAGAAAATTTTGAAAATATCAATGCTGAGCTAACGCGGTTGCAGACTCTGCTGGATTTGAATATCGAAAATTTGGCTAAACTAGGAGTGTATAGAAACCATGATAGTTTAATATGGGAGGCTTCAAATCTCTTGAGCTTAGCTGAGCTTCAATCATTTATAAACAGTAACCCCGAAAATACACTCTCCATTTTAAAAAGAATCGACACGCTTTTTATAGAGCTAGACGATGATCGATTTCTGCCAACTAGAGAAGCCCTTGATCGCGATATGACAGCATTGAGCCTTTTAGAGAAAGTTGATGTCGAAGGAATTTACTCTAAGCTATCAAATCTTGCAGGTGAGATTGCAAGACTTGAGTCTCTGCCTGTCCCTGATCTGATTTCGAACAATGAATTTTTAACTGCCGAAACTCTAAGTGAATCCAAAGCATCAGTCCAAAATTCAAGGGCGAGGGACGTATTGAATCAGATCGTCCAAAAATTTTCTGGTTTGATTATTATTTCTCATCGAGATAAGGATCTTGAACCTCTTTTGAGCATGGAGCAACTGATTACGTCCCAACATGCTTTGTTTTCTTTAATCAGGCATGCTCAGGCTGGGCTTTTATATGGGGAGCAAAATATATTTAGCATCAGTTTGATAGAGGCAGGGAACCATCTGGATAGGCATTTTGATTCTAATAAAGAAGCGTCGAAACTTTCTGATGCCCTGCGACAGCTGTCGGAAATGAATATCCTCCGTGCGCCGGTCAATATTGAAGGTTCATCAGAAGCTGTGAAACGAGCTGTCAAATTGCTGCGGCGGCCAGAATTAGCAGAGTTGCCCACATGAGAAGACTTCTAGTCAGTTTGATATTTTCGCTGCTACTGGGTGCGGTATCTGTATTATTTCTCTCGGGAAATTCAGGATATGTTCTGGTTAGCTTTGATCAGATTGTGTTGGAAATGACTTTGTGGATGGCGGTCATATTATATGGATTGTCTATTATTATTTTGTATCTCTTATGGTGGTTGACGATTCCGCTGAGAAACCCGCTTGAATTTTTGTCTTGGCGGAAGAAGTGGGTCAACAGGAAAAGTCTCCACCTGAGTAAAAAAGGGCTCCAGGCTTATTGCGTTGAAAATTGGGATTTGGCAGCAGAAAACTTGCTTAAAAGTGCAAAAGAATCCTCTCATCCGGAGATTAATTTGCAACTTGCCGCTCGGGCTTCGGCCTCCGAAGGCAATTTAGATATAGCAATAGAAATTCTGCAAAGCATAAAACTTGAATATCCATCTTGCTCTAAGGAGGCAGACCATGTTTTAGCTTGTTTATTAATTAATGCAGGTCAAACGAGAGAAGCACTATCCATTTTTCAGCAGCTATATTCACTTGATAGAGACAAAAACTTAATTCTACCGGACCTGGTCAAAGCATATGTTCGGGAGTGCGATTGGAGCGCCGCGATGGACAATGTAAAGTTGTTGCGTTCATCCAAGAATATTTCGAAGGCAAAGATTAGATCTATTGAAATGGAAGTCTATGTTGGTCTACTTTCTAATGTTGTGTGCTATCCCACGTCGTCGATTGAATGGGATGAAAAAGAGCTCAGGAATTTCTGGCTTGATGTGCCTAAAGATCTCAGATCTTCTCCTGAGCTTGTCTCGAGTTATGCAAGAGCTCTTGATCAACTAGGTCTCGGTGATGACGCGCAAAAAATGCTACTCAAGCATCTGAATGAGCAATGGCATCACGATTTTGTTGAGAGCCTCGGTAGGTTGAATCACCCGTTGAGCGGGGCGAATCAAGAATCGCTGGAGAAGTTTTTGTCTAGATTTCCTGACGACAAAACCTTGTTATTGGCTTTAGGAAGAGTTTGCGCTCGTTCGCAGAAGTTCGTGCAAGCATGTGATTACCTGGAAAAAGCCATGAGCTTGAGTCCGAATCCCGAGGTGCTCTTTGAATTGGCTGAAGCCAAGGCAGCAATGGGTGATCATGCATCCAGCGCTAAACTTCTTCGTCGAAGCCTAGCGGCAGCGTCAGGCTTAATTAAGTGTTAGTGGATCCGTGTCATAATCGTCGCTTCTTTAGGTCCCTAATGATAAATCGAGCTGGGTGTATTGCAAGCCTTAGGTCTGTTTCCAAAGGAGGGAGCTCCTTAGCGATTTCACTAGCAAGAATTTCGGCTGTTAGTGGCGCGTAACTTAGGCCTCTTGAGCCTAATCCACAGTTTATATAGAGATTTTTAAGATAAGAACCTTTTGCGTTAACCGAAGCTCGAGCATTGCTCCGAAGGACACTGAAATCGTTAACCATGCGCTTAACGTCCGGAACTTGCCCCACTACTGGCAAATAGTCTGGCGTGGTGCAGCGAAATTGCGCCCATCCGGAAAGACTTTTAGCTGACGTGGCCAAGAAAATTTTCCCTAACTCAGAATCGGTTCTAAAGATTGTATCTAGATTTCTTTCATGATCTTTTATCCTAATTGATTTATTAGTGATATCTTTGTCGTATGTTGCACCGCAACAATGGACAGTCTTGTCGGCTGGAGACAAATATCCGTGCCCGCAGACAATAGTTTTTAACTTTTTACTCGTGCCTGTGACAGGCAAATAAGATATCTGACCGCGGACTTTTTTAAGAGGAAGATATTTGGTTTGTTCAAACTGTCGGCATCCATATGAGCAAGCTAACACAACAATTGGGCTTTCTTTTATGTTGGAGCCCTTTCTATCAAGTAGAGTCCATGACTCCTGTTTTTCATTATAAATAATCTGCTCAATATCGCTCTGAACGATGTGTACACCGGATTGAGTAATTAATTTTCGACAGACCTCAACAGAGGGCAGCCAGCCCAGATTAGGGAAAAATAATCCGCTATTTGAAGTCAGTCGAATGCCTGAAATAGCTTCGAGGTCTTTCGATGCCACAAATCTCACGAACTCTTCATAGTCTGTTGTGTGTTCGGAAATTGCTCTATATTGTTTTTCTTCGACATCGCTCCGGGGCAGTAATAAAATTCCACATTTTTTTCCAACCTTGTCGTTCCAAAACGATTGGTAATACTTGCTTGCATAGAGAATTGCACGAAGATTTATTCTTGGAATTGGATCATTTTCAAATGATAGTTTTGGGTAAAGCACTGAGTGATGATGACCAGATGCTTCACATGCTGGTAGTGCATGCCGATCTATCAAATTCACCCTATAACCCCGCTTTACAAGGGCATAGGCAGTTGTGCAACCGGCTATACCCGCGCCCAAAACAGTTACTTCATTGCTTGATGTTTTATTTTCCCACGCTTTGTCGATTTGCCAGTTAAGAACTCGATTAACGATAGGCTTAGTTTCGCCAGTTGCCGCGTAGTTGCCACTAACAGTTGACAATTTAGGCCCTGTTTTTACCTTAATTTCAGAATCGAACCCTGCTTCTGCGGGGTGTTTTTGTGTGGTGTTGAGCATCTCGTTCACGACTACTAAGCTGGTCCCAGTTGAAGAAAGTCAAGCTAGAGTTGACCACATTTGACTATTGGAGGTTTGAGATTCTTTAATGAACCAAGCGTCGACCGTCGGTTTTTTGTTGCGTCGTATATTCGGATCGATGCAGTTTCCCAGTCCCCTGATTAATTTTTGGGAGTTACCTATCAGAAGGCTAAGTCTGATTTGATCATCTAAAAAAGATAATACATGCAAACCCTCGACACTTGGAGGAAAGTGATGAATTAAATATTTAGCAGAATCAGTAGACAAATTATTTATATCGATCAATTTTTCTAGATAATCTTCTGGCACCGGGCTTTGAATGCCAGCCAAGTTATGTAAGCGTGGGTCAGAGCTGACCTTTTTTTCCAAAGTTCAACGAAACTAAAACAATTTTCACCGAAATTAAATTCTGTCTCGCCCACAGTAAAAAACAGCCCGAGTCTATTTAACTTCTCCCAACGGCCTGAAAGATGGTTGTTTTGGATAATTCTTTTTTGGCACATGCGTGGTTATAAATCTTATATCAGGCAATTAAATTGACGAAGGCTTTTCCCACGGCAACTTGATGATTCAAGGCGATAAGCCAAATTCAGTCACAATTTGTTTCGACCAACGAGAAATGAGGTCGTCAATGATTTCAAATTGATTTTCCTCATCAAGAGCGAGTCCAACAAAAACGTTTTTTTCTCCATTTAGAGCCTTTGATTCAATGAAGTCATAGCCAGTGTTTGGCCATTCACCAACAGTAGTTGCCCCAAGATGCACAACTCTGTGCCATAAATATCCCAAAGCGTCTTGAAACCATTCCGGATATCCTATTTGATCGCCCAAACCGAAAAGAGCAATGGATTTGCTTCTAAGATTAATGGTACCTAATGCATCCCACTGCGTCTCCCAGTCCTCTTGAAGCTCCCCATAATCCCATGTTGGGATTCCCATAATCAGATAATTGTAATTGGTCATAAGCAAAACCGAGTCAAAGGCGAGATTATGAAGCCGAACAGTTTGAGGTCCAAGCATCCGGTTTATCGTCTCACAGATTTTTTCTGCAGCGATTTCAGTGTAGCAGGTGGTACTGCCATAAAATAAACCAATTTTTTTTTTCATATTAATTTATTCCAGTGCTAACCAGTCAAAACCCAAAAGCGGTCATCGCATAAACGCCCATATCCTATGATTTTTCACTATTTGCAAACTCGAGTTGCCGCCAAGCTTCATATGCCACGATAGCTGCAGCATTACTTAGATTCAAGCTTCGACTGCCTGATATCATAGGGATCTTAAATAGAAATTTAGAACCAATTTCCTCACGGATCTTGGTGGGTAAACCCCTCGTCTCTGAGCCGAATAATAACTGATCGCCCGCGTTGAATCGGATAGTTGAATAGTGGCATGTGCCCTTCGTACTGAATGCGTAGCATACACTATTATTGCTTGCACGGTATTGGGTCCAGTTTTTATATGTTCTAATTCCTTGAAACTCTCTGTAATCAAGACTGGCTCTGCGAAGTTTCTTATGGTCTAAATCAAAGCCCATCGGTTCGATAATATGCAGATGAAAGCCGGTATTGGCACACAAGCGGATAATGTTTCCCGTGTTTGGGGGTATCTCGGGTTGATAGAGAACTATATCTAGCAATATTAATTCTTCTTTAAATTTTTTTAAAATTGGGCACGCAGAGAATGGACCATTCGTCATAGGTCATTTTAAATTCTTGTTCAGCTCAAGAAAGCAGGCCCTGTTCATCCAAAAAGCGTTGCTTACCAGCGTTCGCTTGCAAGGGAGATTTTTTGTCAACATGAACATTATGACATTATTTTTTTAGTATGGTGGGAAATCTATTAGGGTGTTTTCCAGTACTCTGCTGTGAATGGATGTCTTATGGATTCTTAACGTATCAGATAGCATTTGAATAAACTTTTAAAATGGTTTCTTATCGTCTAGACACTCGCTTGTATCTGCGCCTTTTTTGGAGAGACGAACTATGGTCTACTTAGGGTATCATGATGGCTGAGATATCTAAAACTATGGGTGTGCCAATCGAAATTGAAGTTGAAAATATCTTTGGAGATTACGAGCATCTTTTCGACCGATCGACTCGGATTTTCGTCGGGTATAGTGGAGGATCGGACTCAACTGTTCTCTTGCACCTTACCTGTAAATATGTTGACCCCGGACGAGTGACTGCTTTGCATGTGAATCACGGGCTTTCATGTGATGCTGATCTGTGGGAGCAGCACGCAGAACGACAAAGTGGTGAGTTATCAGTCAACTTTGAGGCGCACCGTGTCTCTTGTCAGGCGCGCATCAATACAGAAGCGCTTGCGCGTGATGCTCGTTATAGTGTTTTTGAAAAAACGCTCGCTGAAGACGATATTCTTTTGTTGGCTCATCATGCAGATGATCAAGCGGAAACCGTACTCTATAATTTATTGAGAGGATCTGGAAGCACTGGTATGTCCGGCATACCAGTTATGCGTGATCTAGGACTTGGAAGGCTCTTGAGGCCATTTTTAGGCCTCACAAAGGCGCAAATAAAGAGTTATGCAACACGTCATCGGTTAAAATGGATCGAAGACCAGAGCAACTTGGATACGAGTTTTGATCGTAATTATCTGCGACACAGGATATTGCCGCCTATTGCTGAAAGATGGGCTGGTCATCAGAATCGCATTGCCATAACTGCAAGTCAAAGCAAGAACGATAAATTACTTGCAAAGTCGATTTTTTTAAACGACTTGGCTAAGCTTGACTTCCGGAATGAGAGGGCAGGTATTTCGTTTTGTGCGAAAAGGATGTCTACATTGGAAGCCATCAGGCAAAAAAATATTATCCGCCAGTTGCCTGGTGAATTGAAGTTGTCATTACCTTCAACTAGAGTCATTGATGAAGTATTTGGTGTTCTGCTGAACGCGCGTTCAGACGCCTCACCCGAAGTGAAGGCTGACAGGTGCGTGTTTCGCAGATATCGTAACCGCGTTTATTTGCTGAGAGTTGGCAAACGGAGCTCCATTTGTCCCAAAAATTGTATAAATTGGGAGCATAAGAAAATGCTAATTCTGCCGGGCGGTGGCTCAGTAGAAGCCGAATCGATTGATTCTCAAGGGATAAGATTAGGAGAGGTCAAATCGCTCGAAATTAGATTTAGACTCGGAGGTGAGCGATGCCGGCCCTCGGGACGGAGGCATTCGCAAACCCTAAAAAGGCTTTTTCAGGAATATGCTTTGGAGCCCTGGTGGAGGAGTTCTATCCCACTATTTTTCTTGCATAATGAACTGGTTGCTGTTGGTGATTTATGGATATGCGAGGGTTGGGAGACTGCTAAAGGAGAGAAGGGTTTGAAAATCCATTGGCAAGTTAACTCGTTGTAGATAAGGCAAGGTGATTCTGTTACGCTATTTTCCATCTTGGCTCGGACGAAATGGTGCAATCATTTTATTGCGACGTCATATATTTCGTTGTTCTCTCTATGTTTTTTAATTTTGTATTAGGATCTCTATGACGCATTTTATTTTCGTTACTGGCGGTGTTGTTTCGTCTCTTGGCAAAGGAATTGCTTCTGCTTCATTGGGAGCGCTGTTGGAGGCTCGCGGGCTTGCGGTCACTATATTGAAATTAGACCCATACCTTAATGTTGATCCCGGCACTATGAGTCCCTTTCAACATGGGGAGGTTTTTGTAACAGAGGACGGAGCAGAGACTGATCTAGATCTTGGACATTATGAGAGATTTCTGCGCTGTAAGATGACGCAAAACAATAATTTCACCAGTGGTCAGATCTATGAGACGATCTTGCGGAAAGAACGTCGTGGAGATTACATTGGGGGCACAGTTCAGGTGATTCCTCATTTGACCGACGAAATAAAGCGAAGAATTCATCTTGGGGCGGGAGATGCTGATGTTGCGGTAGTTGAAATTGGCGGTACTGTTGGGGACATTGAATCTCAACCCTTCTTGGAAGCAGTCAGACAGCTAAAAGTCGAGCTAGGTTCCGAGAGAGTTCTACTTATTCACTTGACTTTGGTCCCCTATATTGCGTCTGCTGGTGAAACGAAAACCAAACCTACCCAGCATTCCGTGAAGGAAATGCGATCAATCGGACTGCAGCCCGACATGTTGCTTTGCCGATCAGAGGTGGAGATTGAGGAATCGCAGAGGCGAAAGATTGCCTTATTTACAAATGTAGAAGAGCGTGCAGTGATTCCATTGATGGATGCACCTACAATTTATCTTGTGCCGCGTATGCTTCATGAAAGAGGGCTCGATCAATATGTTCTAGGAAGATTAAAGCTGCCTTTTTCTAAAGCTAACTTGAGCGAATGGGATTGGGTAGTCGAGAATCAACTTGAATCAGCGGATGAGATATCTGTTGCAATGGTTGGGAAATATATGGATTTGCTTGACGCATATAAATCGATTACTGAAGCGCTGGTTCACGCGGGAATTCAAAATAAAACCAAGGTTAAGATTAAATATATTGACTCAGAAGATCTAGAGTCAGATCAAACATTGTTAGATGGGATAGATGCTATTCTGGTGCCAGGAGGCTTCGGGACAAGAGGCTCAGAGGGCAAGATATTTGCCGCAAAGACGGCAAGAGAGTCCCTAATACCTTACTTGGGGATATGTTTGGGTATGCAAATTGCCGTTATTGAGTATGCGAGAAATATATGCAATCTAGAAGGTGCAAATAGTTCAGAATTTGACCCTGAAACCAAGTATTCGGTGGTTGGTTTGATATCAGAGTGGTTGACTTCTGACGGGCGTGTTGAGCAGCGTGATTCTGATTCTGATTTGGGAGGTACTATGCGATTGGGAGCACAGATCTGTCATCTTCTTCCTGGCACTAAAGCAAGAACTATTTATGGTACAGATACTATTAGAGAACGACACAGACATCGTTATGAAATCAACAACAATTATTTGCCTCAACTTCAGGATGCTGGGCTAGTAATCGGCGGGCTATCTGAAGATAGAACCCTGGTTGAAACAATCGAGTTACCTGAACACCCTTGGTTTTTTGCAAGTCAATTCCACCCTGAATTCACCTCTACACCCAGGGACGGACACCCATTGTTTTCAGATTTTATTAAGGCGGCCAAAGCTTTCAGCGAGCGTGGTGAAATATGACCATGTCTAGCAATAACACTATAAATATCGATAAACTAGAAGTGGGGAATGACTTGCCCTTTGTCCTTTTTGGGGGCATGAATGTTATTGAGTCGCGTGATACGGCTATGCAAGTGGCAGAATCTTTTATTAAAGTGACGGCAAAGCTGGGAATCCCGTTTGTTTTTAAAGCGTCATTTGATAAGGCTAATCGTTCATCTCATGCTTCATATCGAGGACCCGGTTTGGACCAAGGATTAATGGTGCTTCGCGAGATTAAACAGACTTTTGGTTGTCCGCTGCTAACGGATATTCATGAAATTAATCAAATCAAGCCTGCCTCAGAGGTATGCGATGTCCTCCAGCTGCCTGCCTTTTTGGCGAGGCAAACTGATTTAGTCCGAGCTATGGCGGAGTCAGGATCTACTGTTAATATTAAAAAGCCTCAGTTTCTGAGTCCAGAGCAAATGATTAATATTGTAGAAAAATTCAGAGCCTTCGGCAGCGATCAACTGCTGTTGTGCGAACGGGGAACCTGTCATGGATATGATAATTTGGTCGTTGATATGCTCGGATTTTCCGTTATGAGGGAAGTGAGCGGAGGTTTGCCGTTGATTTTTGATGTTACCCATTCTCTTCAGCGGAGAGACCCACTTTCTGGACACTCCGGCGGGCGTCGCCAACACGTTGTGGAGCTAGCTAGAGCTGGTTTGGCGGTAGGAATAGCTGGGCTTTTTTTAGAAGGACATCCCGACCCCGACAAAGCCAAGTGTGATGGCCCCAGTGCGTTGCCTCTTAACAAGTTAGAGCCATTTTTAGCGCAAATGAAAGCCTTAGACGAGCTGACAAAATCGTTTTCAACTTTGGTAATTAATAATTAATTATCCTTTAATATGTCAGCCACTAGGTGGTTTTTATTCAATTTGAAAGGATAGGGGACATCATGTCAGATATTGTAAATATCAAAGCTTACGAAATGCTCGATTCTAGAGGGAATCCAACAGTGAGAGCTGAGGTGTTTCTTTCTGATGGCTCTTCAGGCATTGCTCTTTCACCCTCTGGTGCTTCAACAGGTTCCCGTGAAGCTTTGGAATTGAGAGATGAAGATCCCCTTCGATACTCGGGAAAAGGTGTACTTACCGCAATTAGTAATATTAATGGTGAGATAAAAGATTCATTGATGGGTGTTGATGCAACTGACCAGACTTTAGTTGATTCGATA
Organism: uncultured Cellvibrionales bacterium; assembly: GCA_913044275.1. GTDB lineage: Bacteria > Pseudomonadota > Gammaproteobacteria > Pseudomonadales > Porticoccaceae > TMED48. The sequence continues at coordinate 25,004 of CAJWMT010000009.1, read as the reverse complement.
ATGATAAAGGCGGATGGCACCGAAAATAAAGCTAAATTCGGTGCGAACGCAATACTGGCCGTATCATTAGCTGTGTCAAAAGCCGCAGCCGCGTCCAAGGAATTGCCATTATACGCCCACATAGCCGAACTCGGTGGCAACAAGCAAAATTATACTATGCCGGTACCCATGATGAATATATTGAATGGAGGCGAGCACGCTGACAACAATATTGACATCCAAGAGTTTATGATTCAGCCGGTTTCAGCAACTAGTTTTGCTGAAGCGGTTCAAGTGGGTGTCGAAGTATTTCATTCATTGAAAAAGACGCTAAAGACACGAGGCCTGAGTACTTCAGTGGGTGACGAGGGAGGTTTTGCTCCAGACCTGGCATCGAATGTTCAGGCAGTTAAAATCATTAAACAAGCAGTTGATTCAACGCGTTATCAGTTGGGTGCAGATGTGACTTTGGCGCTTGATTGCGCTGCATCCGAGTTTTATCGGGATGGAAAATATCGGTTGAGCGGCGAGGATAAAGTTTTCAATTCGGCCGGATTTACGGATTATCTTGCGGCATTGGTTGATGAGTATCCAATTATTTCAATAGAGGACGGGCTGGATGAGTCTGATTGGCAAGGGTGGGAGTATCATACTAGAAAACTTGGCGGACATATTCAGTTGGTTGGAGATGACCTTTTTGTTACAAATCCGCGAATCCTTGGGTATGCTATTGACCGAGGAGTAGCCAATGCTATCCTGATTAAGTTAAATCAGATTGGAACACTTACAGAAACATTGGATGCAATCTCAATCGCCAAAAGGGCGGGATATAATGTAGTAGTATCTCATCGCTCAGGAGAGACGGAAGATACCACAATAGCCGATTTAGCAGTGGGCACTGCTGCTGGTCAGATTAAGACTGGCTCACTATGCCGCTCAGATCGAGTTGCAAAGTACAATCGTCTATTACGAATAGAAGCTGAGTTGGGTGTCGAGCAAGCACCTTACTTCGGACTGGGTGAATTTCGCAAGAAGGGAGGTTGGAGCGGATAAAGAAATCTGCTCGAGATGGCTTTAATGAGAAAGTCACTTTTAACATTTCTAGTATTGTTGCTCATTGTTTTGCAATGGCAATTGTGGTTTGGAGACAGCGGCCTAGCCAAAAAGGCTCAAATTGAAGAGCAGTTGAATATTAAGAAAATTGAGAATGGAGAGCTCGAAAAACGCAATAATCAAATTGCTCGAGAGATTATAGGCCTGAAAAAAGGCCGCCAATCGGTTGAAGAAAAAGCGAGAGAAGAACTTGGTATGATAGGGAAAGGCGAAACTTTCTTTTTTGTTTCTGACATGGAGGATCAGAAGCCTATAAATGAACGTTAGTTTTATTGGAGGGGGAATAGCTTCTTGAATTCGTCACGTCTGTGGGTGATAGTTCCGGCTGCAGGAAGAGGAATTCGCTTCTCTGATAGGATTGCTAAGCAATTCTGTCGACTTAGTGGAGCATCGGTAGCTCAACACTGTTTGACCAGGCTACTCAAGTTACCGTCGATCGAACGCCTAATTATTCCATGTAACCCTAATGATCCCGGCTGGAGTGATGTAGATGCATGCAAAGAACCCCATGTTGAACTCATAGAGGGCGGTGATAAGAGGGCTAGCTCGGTTTTGAATGGGCTTAAAACACTGTCGTTAGTCGCCGATGATATGGATTGGATATTGGTTCACGATATTGTGAGGCCGTGTGTCACCATCGGATCGATCATAAAACTCATTGAGAGCGTCAGAGAACATTCAGTTGGTGGAATACTGACCTCTGTAGTTACGGATACCGTGAAACTGGTCAGCCCAGACGGGACCATAATACGCACAGAGAACCGAGATTGTCTGAGATTGGCCCAGACACCTCAGATTTTCCGTTTCGGTGAATTACACAGTGCGTTAATGGCAGCATCCGAACATTCATTTTCGCCGCCTGATGAAGCCTCTGCCCTAGAGTGGTTTGGGCGACCCGTGTTATTCACTGATGGTCGTAATGATAATATCAAAATTACGCATCCAGAAGATCTGGCATTGGCCGAAGCGATAATTGATTCTCAGGAAAGGTTAGAATGCGGATAGGTCATGGTTTTGATATACATGCGTTTGGCCCCGGTTCTCATGTTGTTTTGGGTGGGGTAAAGATTCCGCATACACACTCTTTGATCGCGCACTCGGATGGCGACGTCGTTATTCATTCTCTTGTAGATGCCATCTTCGGAGCACTTTGTCTCGGTGACATTGGCAGCCATTTCCCTGATACAGATTCCTCTAACAAGGATCTTAATAGTCGCATGTTTCTGAGATATGCCGCGGATCTGATGATCTCCAGTAACTATGCATTAGGTAATGTGGATGTCACTGTCATTGCGGAAAGCCCGGTCGTCGCGCCGCATATTCGCTCCATGCGAGAATGTCTCTCGACAGATCTATCTGCGAATTTGGACAAAATCAACATAAAGGCAACAACAGCTGAAAGGCTTGGTTTTATTGGACGCGGAGAGGGCATTGGATGTCACTCGGTGGTTCTATTGGTTCCTAAACAATCTTCCGATCCGAATTCTCGGTAGGCATATGAATTTGGATGCGAGATTTGACTTCGGCAGTTTGCCCAGAATGAATGAGACGGTTGGCAGTGCATTGATGCGCGTTCATCTGACCGATTTTCAGGTAAGAGAGATTTTGGGTTTTAAACCAAGTGGAACTGGAGAACATTTTCTTATAGAGATTTGTAAACGTAACCAAAATACTCGCTGGGTAGCTAAAATTTTAGCTGATCTAGCAGGCATTGATATTTGCGACATTGGTTATTGCGGACTAAAAGATCGATTAGCGGAAACCACACAATGGTTTAGTCTCTATTTGCCTAAACGACAAATTGGAAAAGATCAATTGAGACATGAGGCGTTTGATGTGCTCAAGATTGATCGACATTCAAAAAAACTTCGTCGCGGAGATCATAAAGGAAATGCTTTCAATATCACACTTCGCGAAATAACTTTTGATAGAAAAGTTTTTGAAAGACGTTTGAATGAAATTGGTTCGGTGGGAGTGCCAAATTATTTTGGGGAGCAACGTTTTGGGATTAATGCAGGTAATTTGTTGACCGCAGCAAAACTGGTCAAAAGTGGCCGCCTAAAGGGTAATCGTCAGGGCACTGGATTCTACCTGTCGGCGGCTCGGTCTTGGTTGTTTAACTTGATTTTGGGTAGGCATATTGAAGACCATCTGGGCGGAGAGGAGTTTCCCTTTTTGCAAACCGGGCCATTGTGGGGTCGCGGAAGGACCAGAGCCGATCCTTGCATACTACCGAAAGAATCAAGACTTCTAGCGAATTGGTCAGAATGGTGTTACGCGCTGGAACACTCTGGTTTAACTCAGGAACGAAGACAACTTATCGTAGTGCCGAGCGCGCTCTCATGCGAGTACCTTTCCAGAAAAAATCTAACAATCAAATTTGAACTTCCGAAGGGTTGCTATGCGACAGCTGTGTTGCGAGAGATAGCCCAATTAAATCGCCCCTGATCATGAGCCCTGTGATATATTGACTTTCGTGGTTGGATTACACCAACCCACTACTTTTACCGATATTTTCGAATTTGAGGTCTACAAGTGCAATCAATCGATCTGGCAGGGGTAGGAATGACCTCTCAGCGAACCCGAGAGCGCCTTATTCAGCGATTGGCTGATCAAGGCATCACTAATCAATCAGTGCTAGAAACCATCAGGATTACTCCGCGCCATATCTTTTTGGACGAAGCGCTATCGCACAGAGCGTATGAAGATACTGCCTTGCCTATCGGGTTCTCGCAAACTTTGTCGCAGCCATATGTTGTGGCACTCATGACACAGCTACTTTTAGCAAATGGAACACCCAAGAAAGTCTTAGAGATAGGAACTGGGTCGGGTTATCAGACTGTTATCTTAGCGCAGTTGGTGGATCAGGTTTTTACCGTTGAGCGGATTCGACCGCTATTAGATTTGGCCAAGACCCGTTTTAGGACACTTGGAATGGCAGGCGTGGTGGCTGAGTATTCGGATGGCAACTTTGGTCTTGAAAAGCATGCGCCATATGATGGAATTATTGCGACTGCGGCCTCAAAGGTAATTCCGGTAGAGTTGCTCAAACAACTTGCGGCAAATGGCTCTTTGGTGATCCCGGTTGGTGATGGCGCGCATCAAGATTTGCGAGTGCTGAGGAGGCAAGGCGATACCGAAGAATTTGAAGAAGAAATAATTGCTAAAGTTAAGTTTGTTCCACTGTTGGGTGGTTTGGCGCGCTAGCTCGCCTGCAAGGGGAAATTTTGGATGAAACGCTTCTCGGTAATTTTGTACCTCAAAGGCATGGCCATGGGCGCTGCCGACATGGTTCCAGGCGTTTCGGGAGGAACAATGGCGCTGGTGATGGGAATCTACTGGGAAATAATTTTTACCATTAGATCTATCGGCCGCGCCACTCTGAGGAGTTATAGTCAAGATGGGTTCACTGTCGCTTGGAGGCAGATAAACGGCGATTTTATCATTACTTTGATAGCCGGCATGCTCACGAGTGTTTTGGTTTTAGCTAAGGCAATTAACTTTTTAATTTCTTCATATCAGATGCTTTTATGGTCGTTTTTTTTCGGCCTTATTATTGGATCATTCGTAATACTTTTTAGAAAAAATAGACCTTCGATATGGTACCAATGGCTACTTTTTTGTCTAGGTTTGCTTGCTGCGTTAGGTCTTTCGCGTGCGCCCCTAGTTTTAATGGAATTTGGTTATTTGGGGTTATTTTTTTCGGGCTGGGTGACTTTTTGTGCAATGATAATTCCGGGGATTTCCGGCACTTTGATATTGGTTTTATTGGGGCTATATCCCACCATTATTGGGGCATTGAATGAACTACATTTGGATATATTGTCGATTTTCGGGGTTGGCGGTCTGATTGGATTGATGGCTTTTTCTCGATTTCTTGTGAAACTACGAGCGCATGAAACGACAGTTGTGATTACCATGTGTGGCTTTTTAATCGGAAGCCTTGACGCTATTTGGCCCTGGAAACAGCCCATGGCAGACTATAATGAGAGTGGATCAATCGGACATTCTGTCAATTTATGGCCTGATCAATATGCTGTGGTCGCACAATCCGAACCTCAAGTTCTATATTGCTTAATATGTGCCTCTATGGGCATTGTCCTCGTCGTGCTGCTCAATTATGCGGGGAGCAGCTCTAAAAAAACGATAGATTGATAAAATGTGATGCCACTCAAATTTCCTACCTTTTTTTTGACTATTCTTCTAGTGGGATGTGTATCACAAAAGGCGCCTGTTTCAAGTCTAGAAATACCCCCCATTTCATCAGTCAAGACTCATATTGTTCAGCAAGGCGAAACCCTCTATTCAATTGCTTGGCGTTATGACTTGGATGTTGCATACATAGCCCGAATTAATAAACTTGGCACCAATTCTCAAATTAGGTCCGGTCAAGCTTTAAGAATTTTGTCATATTCGGACAAAAATTCAGAAAAGGTTCAGCATAGAAAAGAAAAAAACGTGGAATTCCAGACCATTGTAAAAAGGAAAAGAATTGATGAGCCAAAAGACCCGGGCGCTGTCGGTGAGAAAGATATATTGAATGGTTTTGAGACGACGCCATTTGTCGACATTCCTAGGAAAGACTCCACATCTCTAAATTGGCAATGGCCTGTGAGAGGAAAAATTATTGACCAATTTGATCTTGAAAAATTGAAAAAAGGTATAAAGATTCAGGGTGTAAGTAGATCTGCCGTCCGACCGATGTATTCTGGAGAGGTGGTTTATGCAGGAGAAGGGTTTCAAGGCTATGGGAAGTTGATAATAGTTAAGCATACCAATTCTCTGCTTAGCGCTTATGCGCAGAATGACCAAATTCTGGTTGCCGAAGGACAGATAGTCAAGAAGATGCAAATTATATCCAAGCTAGGCCGCTCTGGGGTGCTCTATTTCGAGATTAGACAGAACGGCAAACCTGCAGACCCAAGTAGTTTCCTTAAGTGAGAGAACTATGAGCAAGTATAAAACGTTAGTCAGCAGTTTGGGCGTGACAAGTTTAAGTTAAGTTAAAAGTTGGTGCCCAACATAGAATGACTTGGGATAAAGCCTCCTTATTTGTTACAATAACGCTCGGAAATCACAATCTCTTTCTCAATAGGAATTTCTATGGACATCTTACTATTTCCGCCAGCTTTGGGCGCCTTAGGCATGATCGCCGCCTTTGCAATTTATCGCCTCGTTATGAGGTATCCTGATGGCGTGGCTGACGTCAAGAAGATTGGTGACCAGATTCATACTGGTGCGTTAGCTTTTATGAAAACCGAGTACAAATACTTACTGGTTTTCGTGGCTGTTTTGGTGGTTCTCGTAGGTTTCTTCTTGTCTATACAATCTGCGATAGCAGTCATTGTTGGCGCTGCTTGCTCTTCACTAGCGGGTTTTATAGGCATGTATGCGGCGACAAAAGCTAATGTGAGGACTGCAACCGCAGCCCAAACAGAAGGGGCATCAGCAGCATTGTCGGTATCTTTCTATGGCGGTTCGGTGATGGGTTTATGTGTAGCTTCCTTAGGCCTAATTGGACTAGGATCATTGTACTATTTTTTCAGTGAGTCAGATGTGCATGCTCTGGAGGGATTTGGTATGGGAGCCTCTGTTGTGGCTTTGTTTTCTCGAGTAGGTGGAGGCATCTTTACCAAGAGTGCTGATGTCGGCGCAGATTTGGTAGGGAAAATAGAGGCCGGCATACCTGAGGACGATCCTCGTAATCCGGGAGTAATAGCTGATAATGTCGGTGACAATGTAGGCGACGTTGCTGGCATGGGGTCAGATATTTTTGAGTCTTACTGCGGATCGATGATTGCCTCAATAGCCATAGCTTACACATTGAATTCAAAGGATATGATGCTGTTACCTCTTGCATTAGCATCGGTTGGTTTGATTGCTTCTATTGTTGGAATTTTTATTGTAAGGATGCAATCAAATAGTGCTCCCGCAAGTGCTCTCAGATCCGGAACATTATTAGCACCGATAATGTTTATCGGAATGGCCTATTTTTTGATCGAAGCACTTCCCGGCGTTTCGATGGACGTATGGTGGTGTGTGATTTGCGGTGCGGCCGGTGGCGTCTTAATTGGCTTAGTCACGGAGTATTACACTGGAGGAGCACCAATCCAAAAAATTGCAGAGTCTGGGGAGACTGGATCTGCTACTGTGATGATTTCTGGATTAGCTGTTGGTATGCAATCCGTGGTCGTCCCAATCCTTGTGTTAGCTACCGTTATTTTCGTATCTACAGGCTTGTCCGGCGTATATGGTGTTGGTATAGCCGCCGTCGGAATGTTGGCAACGGTAGGAATTACAATGGCGATAGATGCTTATGGCCCCGTAGCCGACAACGCTGGGGGCATTGCTGAGATGGCAGGCATGGGAGAGGAAGTGAGAGAGATCACTGACTCACTAGACGAGTTAGGTAACACGACTGCAGCTATTGGTAAAGGGTTTGCAATCGGGGCAGCCGCGTTGGCCGCTCTTGCAATCATTTCAGCGTATTCCGCAGTTGTATCGCTCAGAAATCCAGAGTTCTCGCTGGCACTTACGCAACCCGTAGTTTTGGTAGGAATGTTTATCGGTGCGTGCATTCCTTTTTTGATAGCTTCGATCACCATGACTGCAGTTGGCGATGCTGCATTTGAAATGATTAACGAGATAAGAAGGCAATTTCGAGAGATTACGGGGCTGATGGAAGGAAAGGCAGATCCCGATTCGGAACGATGCGTAGAAATAGCTACGGAAGCAGCACTCAAAAAGATGATGTTGCCCGGTGTTATAGCAGTTTCTATGCCAGTAATCGTTGGCCTAGGTTTGGGCGCTGAAGCGCTTGGTGGTATGTTGGCGGGCGGATTGCTCGGCTGCGTGAGCTTAGCGCTCATGATGGCCAATGCTGGAGGGGCCTGGGATAATGCAAAGAAGTATGTTGAGAAAGGCCATCTTGGGGGTAAGGGTTCTGACACGCATGCCGCTGTAGTGGTCGGAGATACCGTTGGGGATCCATTCAAAGATACTTCAGGCCCGGCCATGAATATCCTCATAAATGTTATGGCCATCGTGAGTCTCGTGATAGCTCCATTATTAAGTATTTGATTCCTCTTAAAGCCTTTACTGAGATTAAGACCATTTTGGGGTTGAAAGATTTGACTGGGTCATCTTCTTGAATCGGAATATTCGGATATCGGTGATATTGGCTGTAGTCATATTTTTATGGCTATCAAGTGCTATCTGGTGGCCTGACGATTCAGACCAGCTCGTCAGCGAAACCGAAGGTGCTCAATTAACTCAAGTTGGGGTCACACGGTTGGTTGAAAAGTCTTATCATCCATTGATTTCCGTGCAAGCGAAGACCAAAGCCAATCGAGAAGTTGACATCAGAGCTGAGTTGTCTGGACAAGTTTTGTCCTTGCCTGTTAATCGAGGCGGATCAGTTGTCACTGGTGAAACAATTTGTGAGTTAGATCCTCAAGATCGTCTTGCCGCGAATGCCAGTGCTCGAGCCGCTGTGGCGCGCGCCGAACTCGAATATACTGGTGCCCTGAGTCTAAAACAGAAAGGTGTCCAGTCTGAATTGGCTATTGCCAGGTCTCTCGCAAATCTTGAAGCGGCTAAAGCCCATCAAGAAAAGACAGAATACCGAGTAAAAAAATTACGTATGCTGGCACCCTTTTCTGGCGTTATTGAAGATCGGCCTCTCGAAATTGGTGACTATGCCCAAGTTGGGCAGATCTGCGCGACAATTGTAGAGCTGGACCCGATGCTAATTATTGGACAGGTGGCAGCCACAGATATAACCGAATTGAGATTGGGTCAGCGGGCGGACTTCATTCACAGCGAGGGCACCATAGACAGCGCCTTAATCACTTACCTCGCTTCTACCACGGATCCGATCACTCAGACTTACAGAGTTGAGGCACAAATTAAAAATAGCGGTGGTATTTTACGGGCTGGGATTGCAGGGACATTGGTCGCGGAGACTAGAGCTGTAAGAGCACATTTAATCCCAGCGTCGGTTCTGTTACTGGATGACAATGGTGACATGATGGTAAAGATTCTGTCTAACGGAAACCAAATAAAAAACATGACCGTAGAGCAACTGGGCGTGGACGATAATGGTATTTGGGTTCAAGGCTTGCCGGAACGAACGGCTCTGATAACCATGGGACAAAATTATGTTACTGCCGGAGAGAACGTGAGTCCTGTCTTTGCAGAGCCCGCTAAAAAGTTAAGATAATAGTGAAGATTTGACTCTTGAGCATTATATATACTCTTATCGATAATCCTCGGGTTACTCTCTCTATCATGGCGCTTGTTCTATTCGCAGGCTTTGTATCGCGTGTCAACTTGCCTGTTGAGACTGAACCGGCAGTGGATGTGCCGGTGGCTATGGTCCGTGTTATTCATCATGGCATCTCCCCTGACGACGGAATCCGGCTGCTTGCAAGGCCCATTGAAAAGGAACTCAAAACGCTCGAAGGGCTCAAAGAGGTGGTGTCTACCGCACGTCAGAGCGCAGTATATATTGTCGTTGAATTCGATGCCGAACAAGAGGTCAAAAGTTCTATTTCTGATTTGCGCGAGGCAGTTGATAGGGCCAGTGCGGACTTCCCAGCTGATACTGAAGAACCTGTGGTTGATCAACTCGCTGCTGTTGGTGAGCCCGATGTGGTGGTGGCTTTGTCAGGTGAGTTGGTCTCAGAGAGAGAACTTGCTCGCATGTCAAACTATCTCCAAGATCAAATTGAAAAAATTCCTTCGGTCATGGAGGCTAAAATTTATGGCGACAGGGAAGAGGTCGTTGAGGTTGTTCTTGACCCTAGACGTTTGCAACATTACCGCATAACAATGGATGAGGTGCTAAACCTTGTTTCAAGAAATAATTTGTTAGTTCCTGCAGGTGATATGGAGTCCGGTGCAGGTCGTTTCAACATTGTTGTGCCAGCGCTAATTGAAACAGCGTCAGACATTAAGCTATTGCCGATAAGAAGCAGCGCTGATGGTGTTGTGACTCTTGGAGATATTGCATCGATTCGTCGTACTTTTAAGGACGAAAGCAGTTTCAGCTCATTAAATGGGCAAAAAGCGATGTCAATATATGTTTCAAGGCGCACTGGCACTAATTCTATTGAGATGGTGGAGACGGTTAGAGAGTTAGTCGAACTCGAGAGTAAGAATTTTTCAAAAGAAATAGCTATCGATTTTATCTTTGATAATTCCTTTCATGCAAAATCCATGGTGGATGAGTTATCCGGTAACATTTTAACTGCGATGAGTTTGGTTTTGATTTTGGTAGTCGCCACTTTGGGAATTAAGGCCGGATTCTTGGTCAGTCTGGGAATACCATTCTGTGTGCTTGGGTCGATCATAATTATTTCCATTCTTGGCTACACTTATAACTTTATGATCATGTTTGGTTTGCTACTTTCTCTCGGGATGCTAATCGATGGTGCAATTGTCATTGTGGAATTTGCTAACACCCAGATTGCAGCTGGCTCCTCCTCCAGGGCGGCATACCGCAGCGCAGTTGCCAGGATGGCGCTTCCCGTTTCAGCATCGATAGGTACGACTTTGGCAGCTTTTCTGCCTCTCTTATTTTGGCCTGGGGTTGCGGGACAGTTTATGTCATATCTTCCCACTACGGTTTTTGCCGTGCTGGCTTGGTCGCTTCTGTATGCCTTGATTTTTGCCCCCACATTGGGTGTTATTTTAGGTAAAAAGCCGGCTTTGAAGAATGATGAAACGGAATGTTTTGACCCTGAGATTACGTCTCAAGCACTTTTTATCCCTTTGCAGAACATTTACGTCAGTTTGTTAAATTTGGTTATAAGAAAGCCTCTGTCTGCGATTTCTATGGCCAGCCTACTTATCGTTTTAATCTTTGTTGCTTACTCAAAGTTCGGAGCTGGGGTGGTTTTCTTTTCTAACATTGAAAACCAATTCGGGGTAATGACAGTTCGAGCTCAGGGCAACTATTCGGTCGAGCAGAAACGCATGATGACGTCAGCAGTTGAGGATCGCGTCAGGGAGAGCGGTATCAAAGAAATTCGCCAGCTATACTCATCAAGCCAGGACATGGGATTGCAGAGAGATTCAAGTCGCGATCAGATAAGTAATTTTTTTGTAGAACTAGTGCCTACTTCTCAGCGCAGCCTCAGTAGTACGGAGGTTTTTGCTAAGGTCAGGCAAGCCACCTCAGACATGCCCGGTCTCATAGTGTCAGCGCAGAATCTTGATAGTGGCCCCCCTACAGGGAAGGACATACAGATACAGATATCATCGACCAATCGAGAAGCCCTGCATGATACGGCAATCATGATTAAGAATTGGATTCGTAAAAATGTGGAGGGCATTCGAGGGTTGGAGGATACACTACCAATTTCTGGTGTACAGTGGGAAATGGATGTCGACCGATCAAAAGCATCGATGCAAGGAGTTAATGTTGCAAATGTTGGGCAGGCGGTTCAGCTGGTAACTGACGGACTGATGATAGGAAAGTTTCGTCCTGATGATGTTGATGAAGAGATTGAAATTCGTCTTCGCTTTCCTGAAGACGAGCGTAAATTGTCGGCCTTAGAAGCTCTTGTAATTAACTCAAAAGCTGGATCAGTCCCTATCAGTGATTTCACTCATCGTATTGCAAAACCAAAAATGGATATCGTTCAACGCATCGATATGGAGGAGGCGGTTCTCGTCATGGGTTATACCGAAGATGGGTATCTTGCAGATGAGCAGACCGGACAGATTGAGTCTTGGCTGGCGGGCATGAAGTTTAATCCAGATGTTCAGGTAAAAATTCGTGGGGCTAATGAAGAACAAGCTAAGTCTGCAGCCTTTCTATCTACGGCATTTACAATGGCATTGGGGTTAATGATGATAATGATGGTTGCCCAGTTCAATAGTTTCTATCAGGCATTTTTGATACTATTTGCCGTTGTTATCTCGACTGCCGGTGTGCTCATGGGTCTCGTTGTTAGTCAGGCAGTTTTTAGTACCGTCTTAACTGGGGTTGGGATAGTAGCTTTAGCGGGAATTGTGGTGAATAACAATATTGTGCTGATCGACACTTTTAATTTTATACGCAAGAGAGAAACTGATGTAAGTCCCCAGGAAGCAGTTTTCAGGGCAGCTAAGTCACGTTTTCGCCCCGTTTTGCTTACCACTGTTACTACTATTGTTGGTCTGCTTCCATTGGCAAATGGACTGAGTGTTGATATTGTAAATCGGTCTTGGGAGTACGGAGGCTCAGTTGCTTCTTGGTGGCAACCTCTTGCGAGTGCGATAGTAAATGGCCTGACTTTGTCTACGGTCATGACGCTGTTATTAACTCCAGCTATGTTGCTTCTTCCAAGCATCATCCGAGCAAGACTACCCAATTTTTTTAGGTCTTTTTCCCAGTAAAGAGAATACTTGTTTTTGATGACGTTTCAGCAACAACCCAATTTTGTTAGACTAATAACCGAGCTAATTGAACTGAGGTGCTTTTGGTAGGCAGCAAACGAATCCTTCGACAGGATATTCTTCGAAAGACGGAAGAGTATCTTTCTCGAGGCGGTGAAATTAAGAAGTATCGGGCGGGAGAAAGCGCCGAAAGAGCAGATATACCGCGCAAAAAAGCCGAATTTGTGGCTCTTGGTTTATCTTATCAGAATGATCTAAGCGAAGTGATTTTGGCAATAGACGAGCGAAAGGCAAATTTAGGAAATCCGCCATCGGTGCTCCCGAGATCTACCCCTCGCAAAAAGGTCATCTACGATGATTTTGGTGAGCCTCTTAGAGAAGTTTGGATTGAGAAGTAGAATTATTCACGTCTTTTAAAAATCGGCAGCGACACGTTTGCGGTGATTAAGATTGGGTGCAGCTCAAGTGATTTGCGCTCCATTTGCCTGTTTGTCTGCGTGATAACTTGAGCGAACCAAGGGGCCACAGGCCGCTTGTGAGAAACCAATGTTAAATGCGTATTCTGAATATTCGGAGAACTCGTCTGGGTGAACGAATCTATCTACGGGAAGGTGGTTCGCGGATGGCTGCAGATACTGCCCGATAGTAAGCATTGCTACATTGTGTTCTCGCAAATCGTCCAGCGTTCTAATGACCTCATCCTTAGTTTCACCCAAGCCCACCATCAGCCCTGATTTAGTTGGTACGCCAGGATTCATCAGTGCATAGTCATTCATGAGATTAAGCGACCAATTGTAATTTGCTCCAGGGCGGACTTGCCTATAAAGGCGAGGCACGGTTTCGATATTGTGATTAAATACATCTGGTGGAGTTTCGCTTAAGAATTTAAGTGCCGGTTCTTTTCTACCCCGAAAGTCTGGCACCAGTATTTCAACTTTTAGCTTTGGATCAAGCCTTTTCGCTTCTTCTATGCACTTAGCGAAATGTTGGGCACCCCCATCACGCAAGTCGTCGCGATCAACAGAGGTAATTACTACGTATTTAAGCCCCATAGCAGAGATTGCACGAGCTAGATTGCCAGGTTCACTCTCATCTAAGGGATTGGGTCGTCCATGGCCAACATCGCAAAATGGGCATCGTCTAGTACAGATCTCACCCATGATCATAAATGTAGCGGTACCATTACTAAAACACTCGTTTAAATTAGGGCAATTGGCTTCTTCACATACAGTTGCCATACTGTTTGCGCGCAATAAATCCTTAACCCGTTTCCGTTCAGGTGAAATTGATAGACTAGTTCTTAGCCACGCAGGCTTGCGTTCAAAATTTATTGTGGGGATTACCCTCACTGGGATATGCTCTACCTTGTCAGCACTGCGCAGTTTCACGCCTGGCTCGGGCCGATTAGATCTTTTTGGTGGGACTATGAGTTCTTGAGGCATGGAATCAACACGTTGTTTAATAACGATTTAGTCTGCCACAGAAAAAGGAGTGGTGACAGCACTTTTATTTGTATAGCTTAGCGTGTTACATAAATGGTTGGTAAAAATTTTGATAACGTCATTTTTTTTTATTTTTGAATCAACCAGGTCAGAGAGTTGAGTCATGGGTATATCCAGCCCGCAGGGCTTAACGAGACTCCAAGGGGATAAATCCATGCTTACATTGAGACTGATGCCATGGTAGCTGCAGCCCTTTTGAACTCTGAGTCCTATGGAGGCTATTTTAGCGTCTCCCACATAAACACCAGGCCCATTTGTAACTCTTTGCGCTGCAAGCTCCCAATGTGATAGGGTTTTTATTACAACATCCTCCAAAGCGTTCACAAATTGCCGCACTCCCTGCTGTCGTCGTCTAAGATCTATTAATACATAAGCGATAATTTGTCCTGGCCCATGGTATGTGATGTCACCACCTCGATCAGTTTGAATAACAGGGATATTGGTTTTAACAAGTATATGCTCATCTTTTCCAGTGCGACCCATTGTAAATACTGGCGGATGCTGAAGTAGCCAGATTTCGTCGTCGGTATCTGAGTTTCGGTATTCCGTAAATGTCTGCATCGCCTTCAGGGTGTCTGAATAACTAATTTCTCCAAGTTGTCGAATGACTAGTCTGCCAGATTTAATCACACTATAGCACCATACGAACTAGAGGGTTATGACTCAGATCGTCATAGATGGCTTTAATCTGATGCTCACCGGTTGCGTGTAAAACTATTGTGATAGATTGCCAGCGTCCTTTCCGGCTTTGGCGGATCTTGGTTAATTGGTCATCGAAAGTTGATGAATGTTTTTTAATTACTGAAACTATCTGCTTGCGGAGATCAGGGTTCCTTTCACCCAAGATTTTAATCGGATATGAACATGGAAATTCTAGTAGGGGAGCAGTCTCGCGCATCGTTTTGCCTAATGTTAATAAAGTTAGCTCATTTGGTCGTCTAGTTTTAAAAATATTGGTGCTATGTCATCAAGTTGGTAAAAAACAGTACAACCCAATCATAAAATCTAGAAAAAAGACCGGATTCTGATACGTCTTTGTCAGCAACTAATGGAACATCGACTAAGGTGTTTTCTGCAAGAGATACCTGCAGTCGGCCCAATTCTTCGCCCGCAATGATTGGAGCCTCTAGTTGTTGATCAACTATAATATTAGCAACTAAATTTTTTTCGGATCTACGAGGGAGGGTTAGGACAATATCTTGCGCGATAGTGAGATTAAGGAAATCATCTGAACCAAACCAGACTTTTGCATTCTCTTTAAGAATATCTCCTTGAGCGTATATTTTTTTCGTATCAAAATGTCTGAAGCCATAAGATAAGAGTTTCTGAGTTTGCCTTGCTCTAGACTCAGCACTGGTTGAGCCCAGAAGGACGGATATTAATCGCATGTCCTTTCGTTTTGCAGATGTTGCTAAACAATACCCTGCCGCTTTGGTATAACCTGTTTTGAGCCCATCGACACTGCTATCCCTCCAAAGTAGCCGGTTACGGTTCGGTTGGTTGATGTCATTGTGCTGGAAATATTTTTCGGAGTATAACGCATAATACTCAGGGTCGAGTTCGATGATTGCTCTTACCAGCCTAGCCTGGTCTCGCGCTGAGGACAACATCCCTTCGATGGGCAGACCTGTGGAATTGTAATAAAAAGTGTTGTCCATGCCGAGATCAGCCGCGTTGTCGTTCATTAGATTACTGAATGCGTCCTCGCTCCCACTAATATGCTCGGCTAGAGCAATGGCCGCGTCGTTGCCTGACTGAATAATGATGCCGCGCATCAAGTCAATCACTGGCACGGTTGTTCTTGGACTCAGAAACATAGTTGATCCGTCGGTTTTGGCACCGCCTTTTTCCCATGCATTGTCGCTAACAAGAACCTCATCATAATCTCCTAAGGTGCCTTGCTTAATTTGTTTTACTGCTATGTATGTAGTCATCATTTTTGCCAAACTAGCCGGCGGCAATGGTTCATCTGCGTTATTTTCGGCGATAACAAAACCAGTGGTCGCATCAATTAGTATCCAAGCTTTTCCATCCAAATCGGGGGCTTTTGGCACTGGATTTTGAGCCGCTATGTTTGTGCCCATGATGATAAAAAGCAGGAACAAAGTTTGGCGGACAAGACTTTTTCTATGCATGGTATTCTCTTTTCATAATTCGAGTTTCGATCTGTATCTTATCACATCTGGTACTTTGACAAGTCAGATGTCTTATATATCAAGGCCAAAGAATAAAGGAGGCTATGCCGAATTTTTCGTTAACCGTTTTTTTCAGCATTGTGAGGCGATCACTGTTTCTTATTGGACCAATCTTTACCTTAAATAAATTTTTATGTTGAAGGACTTCAATAGATAGCGAAGTGAGTGGTTGGATTTTTTCTTTAAGAATTTCGGCACCCGATCGTTCAATAAAAGCACCTATCTGAAGAAATACGCCTCCTCTAGGGAGTTCAGGAAGATCCACAATTTTTCTTCGAGCCTGTGGTTGAGGTTGAATTTGTGTCTCAAGCTCCACTAGTTGGCCATTTGGCTTTGTTTCTGGCCTTAAAGCCTGGACTTCGACTCGAGCAGTACCCTGATCGGCAAAGCCCAATTTTAATGCACCTACATAGGATAGATCGATGATCCGATCTCTATGGAACGGTCCTCGATCGTTAATCCTAATCACAATAGATCGGTTGTTTTCTAGATTAGTTACACGAACATATGACGGGATTGGGAGTGTCTTGTGTGCACCTGTCATGGCATACATATCATATATTTCTCCATTTGAAGTCGGATTACCGTGGAATTTTGTCCCATACCAAGAGGCTATCCCAACCTGGCGATATTTTTCAGCGGAGGGGAGCAAGTGATATGTCTTGCCAAAGACTGTATATGGGTTTTTATTTCCGGCTACCGTTATGGGTTCCGATCTTGGAATCGCATCTGGTATAGAGCTTACATCTAGTTCCCGACCGGGACCATCCTTCACGCCTTCTACTTGTTTGATTTGGCTGCAGCCCTGAATTAGGACGGCGCAAACTATCAATAAGATAAATTCAACATTTACTTTTGATTGCACAGTATTCATTTTGGATGAGTTCACTCAATTGATATACCGCCATTGCATATTTGATTCGAGGATTATATCTGCTGATAACGTAGAAGTTATTAAAGCCCATCCAATATTCATACTTATTTCCAGCATCCAATTTCATTGGAAATGCTTTGATATCGTTCGGAGCTGGCTCTAGTGTGTCGAAACCTGCTTCCTTCAGTTCAGCAATAGTTTTTGATGGACGAGTCAATGCATTAATTTTTACATCAGAGGAAATTGTCAAATCTTGCCCCACAAAAAGCTCGTTTGGATTTTTTAGGTCATTTACTTTTTGCAAATTATAATGTTCGGTGCCAAACTTTTTGGCGATTGAATACAGTGTATCCCCCTTCTCAACAGTATAGTGTACTATCGAAGAGCTTTTTATCATTTCACTTGTTGGCTCTTCTCGTGAGGCTCGAGTGGCAATGGGCTTTTGCGCGGCCCATCCATGCTGCGCCAGATAGTTGGCTACGCTTCCTATAACATCATTGGGATTTTTCCATATATCGGCATACCCGTCTTGATCAAAATCTATAGCATAATTGCGGTAACTGCTCGGCATGAACTGACCCCATCCCATTGCACCGGCATATGAGCCCATTAAAGACGTAGGATCCACTTTTTGGGTGCGACCAATAAGTATTAGATTCTCTAATTCCCCTGTAAAAAATAATCGTCGTTTTTCTCTTGGTTCAATATCCCGATAAAAGTCAAAAGCCAATGTGCACAAAGCGTCTATGACTCGATAGTTCCCCACATTTCTGCCATAGTTCGTCTCAACACCGATAATGCTCACCACAATAGCGGAGTCCACACCTAAGGTTTGCTCTGCCTTTTTTAATACGACGTTATGCTCGTTCCAGAAGTCTACCCCCCAAGATATTCGCTGATCTGATATAAAGTGTTTTCTATACTCATGCCATGGTTTTACTTTTTCGGCAGGGCGCGACATAGCGGCGATAATTGAATCTATTTTTTTTGCATTGGACAGCCATTCGGTCAACTCGATTCGAGAAAATTGATGAGTCGTTACCATGGAATCAATGAATTCCGCCGCGCTCGGGTGCTTAGAATAATCTGCTCGAGCTAATGAGCTAAAAATCCAAACTGGAATCAATAGCGAACTGATTAACTTTTTCAATTACCACTCCTATTAGTTTTAGATTCATTAGACACAGCCATTAGAATACCAAAACCTGCGAATAAGGTCACAATGGCAGTGCCACCATAGCTGATAAAAGGCAAAGGGGCTCCAACAACTGGCAGAACTCCAGAGACCATAGCAAGATTAACCAACACAAAAACAAAGAAAGTGAATCCTATGCTTGCCGCCAGAAGTCTTCCAAACATTGATTCGGAGTTCATGCTTATAGAGATACAACGGCCTACAAGAATCAGGTAGAGGCAGTTCAGAACCATTACACCTACCAAGCCAAATTCTTCTGCTAACACTGCAATGATAAAATCTGTATGACTCTCAGGTAGAAAGTTAAGTTGAGATTGTGTTCCGTTCATCCAGCCCTTACCGTACCAACCGCCTGAACCAATTGCTGTAGTCGATTGAATTATATTCCAGCCTGCACCTAATTTATCCTGCTCGGGGTTGAACATGGTCAGGACGCGTTGCTTTTGGTAGTCTCGCATCACGAATAGCCAGAGGCTTGGTATAGCGGCCAGAGCAAGTATAAATCCACTAATAATGTAACTGCGCCCTATGCCAGACAGAAACAAGACAATCAAGCCCGATATGAATATGAGGAGCGCTGTGCCGAGGTCAGGTTGATTAATAACTAGCAATACGGGTAGAAGAATTAACATGATCGAGACGAGGATAGTTTTGAAAGTTGGAGGAATACTGTTCCTTGAGATGTAAGATGAAATCATTAACGGCACTACAACTTTCATTAGTTCCGATGGCTGCAGTCGCGTAAAACCGAGGTTAAGCCACCTCCTTGCGCCATTCGCTTCAACGCCAAAAGCCAGAACCATACCGAGTGATACTATCCCAACGGCATACAAAAAGAGCGCCCATCTATCCCAGACCCTGAGTGATAAATTAGCCATTATGCACATCAGGACGAATCCGAATGCTATGAACAGCAACTGACGTTTCACAAAAAATGTATCTTGCCCAGCAGCACTATAGATTATCAGAACACCGACAAAGCACAATGAAAGTAGAATAGCTATCAAAAAATAGTCAAGTTCAAGCAAGTTTTTTTCGTCGGAGCGATCGCCGAGTGATTGAATGCGGCGGACAAAATCACCTTCGTGCATGAATAATCACCTTAGTACTGAGTTTTCATTTGTCGAAATTTTCATAAATTCGTCTATGACTAGTCGCACTATTGGAGCAGCTATTACGCTCCCGTGACCGCCATTTTCAACGATTAAAGCGACTGCAATTTCGGGGTCATCCGCTGGCGCAAAGGCTATAAAAAGCGCATGATCCCACTGCCTTTCCTGTATTTTAGTTTTATCATACTCAACATCCGCATCGATACTGACAACCTGAGCGGTACCTGTTTTTCCGGCCATTCGATAATTTAAGCCTGCTGAAATCTTATTGGCAGTACCTTTAGGACTATGGATTACATCTTGCATTGCTTTGTGGATGTAGTCCCAGTGCAGAGTATCGATATCAGTAAGATTAGAATTTTCATTATTTGGCTCTATTCCTACACCATTAATCGCTTTAACAAGTCGGGGGGTAACTATTTTACCATTCGATGCTAAGCGCGCGGTCATAACAGCTAGTTGCAATGGAGTTGCCAACATAAACCCTTGTCCGATACTTGCATTGACAGTGTCTCCATCGAACCAAGCCTCGCCCAATTCATTTTTCTTCCAGTATCGGTCGGGCATAATACCTATTTGTTCGCCTGGAATATCAATATTGGTTTTTCCCCCAAAACCAAATAATTTGCTATTCGAGGAAAGCAAATCAATATCCATCTCAGTACTCATGGTATAAAAGTAGACATCGCATGATTCAACGATTGCTCGCGCGAGATTGACGTTGGCGCCATGACCTCCTTTTTTTGCGTTGTGATCTCTCCAAGGTCTCGAAACGCCATCTAAGTAGAAGTAACCGCTATCAGAAATGGTATGCTCGGCTGTCACGATTTCTTCATTCAGAGCAATTAGACCGAGCATAGGTTTTATTGTTGACCCTGGTGGGTACTGACCTCTCAAGGCCCGATTAAAGAGCGGTCTGTCGGCAGAATTTATCAACGAGGCATAATGTTTTTTTCCTATTCCTGATACAAAGGCATTTGGGTTGTAACTGGGCGTGCTGACCATTGCTAGAATTCCGCCCGATTTCACATCGATTGCAATGAGTGCGCTTCGGTAATTTTCTAGAGCGTTATAGGCAACCTGCTGAAGATTGCTATCGAGATGCAGCGTCAAGTTTTGGCCCGGTTGAGGATCTTTTTTGCTCATCAAGCGCATAACACGCCCACGCGCATTGGTCTCTACATGTTCACTGCCGACTTGGCCTAGTAGATAATTTTCATATTCCTTTTCGATACCTATTCTGCCAATAGAGTCTGTTCCGCTATATTTAACGGGGTCTATCATGGACATTTCTTGCTCGTTAATCCTGCCAACGTAACCCACTGCGTGGGCGAACATAGCTTCTGTAGGATAGTGGCGCGTCAAGTGTGCTGAAACTTCAGCCCCCTCTAACCGGAAGCTGTTCACAGCAAGTATGCTACGATCTTGCTCAGTTAAATCGAATTTGAGAGCCGTGTTTGCAAAGGGTTTCCGTCGGTTCAGCCGTTTCTTGAATTCGCTGACATCATTTTCCGAGATGTCGATCAGGCTGCCTAAATCTGCGAGTAATTTATCTAAATCTTTAGAACGCTCTCGAACAATGGTTAAGTTATATGTTGATCTGTTATCAGCTAATAGTTTGCCGTTTCGATCATAAATTAGACCTCTTGTTGGACTCACAGGCCTGACATGCACTCGATTATTATCCGACTGAGTTACAAAATCTTGGTGGCGAGTCACTTGCAGATCATAATATCTAGCCATAATTAAAGTTAGAAGGATTAGTACAAAAATACCTGAGATCACAACTCGTTTTACGAAGAGCTTACGAGAGGCTTCGAAATCAACGAAAATATTGTTAATCATCTCATCACGACCTATGGTACGGATGTCTGGTATTAATACTCCATGCTCTATATATTTGCTCCAAAATTAATACGCGCACCAAAGCATGAGGAAGAGTTAAATCAGATAGAGACCAACGTAGGTCAGCTCGGCTCAAGCAAGAGTTGCTCATGCCATCTGGACCGCCAATAAGTAGTGCTACATGCAAAGCTTCTTCCTGCCAGCGGAGCAGTTTATTCGCTAGTTCCTCTGTTTTCATAGATTGGCCCAAGATATCCAGTGCAACAACATAATCTTGATGATCTAGCTTTTTTAATATGGCTTCACCCTCTTTTTCTCTGGCAGAGATTGCGGTTTGATGTTTTTGTCGGTTGGCAAGCGGGATTTCGATCAATTGAGGAAGCAAGGTTTTAGGCAATCTGCGTCGGTATTCCTCGATGCCCGCAGATACCCACTCCGGCATACGAGAGCCCACGCCAATTATTTTCAATTTCATTGGTCGGCCTTTTGATAATCAACGATTTCTTCACCCGCGATTCTATTTGTGTTTTCGGGGCGGAGCGACCAAAGGCGATCTAAATCATAGAACTCGCGGCTGCCGGGTAACATTATGTTTGTTACCACGTCGCCAAAATCTATCAATATCCATTCTCTATTATTTTCACCCTCTACACCAATGGGAAAAAAACCGGCATTTTTGGCATCGCTCAGTACATTGTTAGCGAGCGCCTTCACTTGTCGGTGACTATTTCCACTCGCAATGATCATTGTATCCATAACATCAGTAAGCGAACTTACAGTAATTGTTACTATGTCAACCGCCTTGATATCTTCTAGGGCATTTATGATTATATTTTTGAGATTTTCTGACATCTGACTGCGTTATTTATACAAATGATTAATATGGATGTAGTTGATGACTTTGTTGGGTAAAAGCTTTTGAAGGGCTTCATTTGTTTTTATCTTTTGCCTGATTTTAGTGGATGAAATATCCAAAAAGCTTAGCTCACAATGGTAAACGAAGCCCGCTGGGTTTTCTTTTAATTTTGCAACATCTCTGCATCTGCGACTAGCAATCCAATTTGTTAAAGATGAGGAATATTTTCTATTTAAACCTGGCCGAGAAATGGCAACGATATGACAGTATTTGGTAAGGTCGGTCCATTGGTGCCAAGAGTCTAATTGACTCAACGTATCTGACCCTATACACAAAAATACCGTTTCTTTGGCGCCAATTCGAGATCTAATCCTATGCAGGCTGTTTATGGTGTAGCTTGGTGTGGTGGTACCAATTTCACTCTCTTCAACGGTTAATTTCTGGTTTCCCATTATAGACAATTTTAGCATATCTAGACGTTGAGAAGGAGTTGCTGCGGGCGGCGGCCTGTGCGTCGGCTTGCCACAAGGCATCAGAGCGACAGAGTTTACGTCCAAATGTTCAGCGAGGTCGCTGGCAACCTTGATGTGCCCATAATGGACTGGATCAAAGGTACCTCCAAAGATTGCAACAGCCATATTAACGTCGAATTTGTCCATTACCATGGACGATCCATTTTTGGCTGGTTAGACCTTCAAGGCCCACTGGCCCGCGGGCATGGATTTTGTCCGTTGAAATTCCAACCTCTGCACCCAGACCATACTCAAAGCCGTCAGCGAAGCGAGTTGACGCGTTTACCATAACCGAGCTTGAGTCAACATTTTCAATGAACTGTTTAGCATTTTCAGCATTTTGCGTGACAATAGAGTCGGTATGCTTTGAGCCATAATGATTAATATGCTCAATCGCCTCATCAATATTTTGCACCACTTTTATGGACAGAATTGGCGCCAAATATTCTTCTGACCAATCAGATTCGCAAGCTGCTTTTGCAGCGCCCACCAAAGCAAGTGTCTTATCACAACCCCGAAGCTCAACATTTCTTTTGATTAGTTCCTGACACAAACCAGGAAGAATTCTATTCGAGATATTATCTGCAATGAGAAGTGATTCCATCGCGTTACAAACACCATATCTATGCGTTTTTGAATTTATTGCTAGTTCAACAGCCATCTTTGGATCTGCATGCGAGTCGATATATATATGACAATTCCCATCAAGGTGTTTAATTATAGGAACGCGCGCCTCCTCACTTATTCTTGCGATGAGACTCTTTCCTCCACGTGGTACGATGACATCGACATAGTCGGTCAGGGTAATTAACTCGCCTACAATCTGTCGATCAGTAATATCGATAACCTGCACCGAAGTTCTTGGAAGACCGGCATCTGAAAGTCCGTCATATATGCATCTGGCAATAGCTGTATTTGAGTTTATTGACTCGCTGCCGCCTCTCAATATGCACGCGTTCCCTGCCTTCAGACACAGACTTGCAGCATCAATAGTAACATTTGGGCGAGATTCGTAAATGATACCCACAACGCCCAATGGAACGCGCATTTTGCTCAGTCTAATTCCGCTGGGACGTTCGCCAATTTCAGTCATAGATCCTATTGGATCGTCTAGATTGATGACTTGCTGGAGTCCCTCGAGCATTCCATCAATTCTCTCATTGCTGAGTTCGAGGCGATCGAGAAGTGCACTATCAAGGTTCTGCTTCTTGGCAGTTTTAAGATCTAAGGCGTTTGCATCAAGCAAATAACTTCGACAATTTTCCAACTGCACAGCTATGCACTCTAAACCATAATTCTTCTCGTCCAAAGAAGCCTTTGCAAGAGCTCTTGATGCCCCTTGAGCAAGGCTTCCTATATGTTGCATATGTGCTTTTATATCCATTAACTCGATTAACCAAATTTATTTGACCAAAGGGCCAACATTATACTCGGAGACATGGTAAACATGTTGTTTTAAAATCTACCCCAATAATCTGATTATTAGCCGCAAAGTTATGGATGTCAATTTGGGCAATAGTCTCGTTCGTGTCATTAACTGCTTATTATCGCCGGGGGAATTCTTTTGGAAGAAATCACTGATTTATTAATGGCATCATCGAGATGGTTGGTTCTGACGGGCGCAGGTATCAGCTCTGACTCGGGTATTCCAACATATAGAAACAAGTTTGGACGTTGGAAAAGGAAACAACCGGTCACGCATCAGGAGTTTGTTAAAAATCTTTCATGTCGACAACGTTTTTGGGCCAGAAACGTTGTGGGTTGGAGGTTTATAAGTCAAGCAAAACCAAATCGCGCGCATTACGCTATTCGTGATCTTCAGAACAAAGGTGCGGTGATCGGTCTGATAACACAAAATGTTGATGGTTTACACCAGCTAGCCGGCAGCAAAAATGTCGTTGATCTGCATGGAAGAATCGATAGAGTCAAATGTTTGAGTTGCGGCGATAGCCAGTCTCGCAGCTTGCTACAAGCATGGTTTGAGTCGCGCAATCCAGAATTTGCTCACCAAGCGGGACAAATTGCTCCGGACGGGGATGCTGATGCAGACAATCTCGAGTTTACACGATTAAGTGTTCCATGTTGTCTAAAATGTGAGGGAATCTTGAAGCCAGATGTTGTTTTTTTCGGTGATTCTGTCCCCCTCAAACGATTAAAGGTCGCTAAGGAAATGATGGATTCAGCGTCAGGTCTTCTTGTTATAGGATCTTCTTTGATGACTTACTCAGGCTATCGGTTTTGCCTTTGGGCGGAGGAACAAAAAAAACCTATTGCTTTGATTAACGAAGG
The DNA here is from genome assembly GCA_913044275.1 of uncultured Cellvibrionales bacterium. Classification (GTDB taxonomy): domain Bacteria; phylum Pseudomonadota; class Gammaproteobacteria; order Pseudomonadales; family Porticoccaceae; genus TMED48. The sequence goes on along the minus strand of CAJWMT010000009.1, from coordinate 147 downwards.
AGAAACTCGAGCTGATCATCTTGCCGCGACTAAGGCTTCGGCGCCATGTGCGCCCGTTTTGCAAAACTGGTTGAAACGGCTCTCGGTATAGTATAAATCTCAGTCGATATGACGGCTAACTATCGTGGTGAGCGCGTCTAGATGTTC
>CAJWMT010000008.1:0-45184 GCA_913044275.1 uncultured Cellvibrionales bacterium | reverse complement strand
GTTAGCGGACTTTGGGGTCGTCCCACCATCGTAAATAATGTAGAAACACTGTGTAACATTACCCACATTATTCATCGAGGTGCTGACTGGTTCCAAACACTAGGTCGGGGAGAGGATAGCGGCACCAAACTGTTTGGCGTGAGCGGAAAAGTTAATAATCCTGGATGCTGGGAACTTCCCATGGGCACTCCGGTTCGCGAGATAATCGAAGACTGCGCCGGGGGAATGCAACCCGGATTGGAGCTCAAAGGTTTCCTTCCCGGTGGGGGTTCAACTGATTTTCTGACCAACGATCACTTAGACCTTGCCATGGATTATAACGTGATCGGTGCCGCCGGCAGCCGAATGGGAACTGGCACAATGATTATCCTAGATGACCAGACTTGTCCGGTTGGTATGGTACTCAACCTGATACGATTTTTTGCTCAAGAATCCTGCGGCTTTTGTACACCGTGCCGAGACGGGCTTCCTTGGACTCGTCAGGTACTGGAGGATATATATAACGGCCGAGGCAGAAAAGAGGACCTCGAGACGTTGGCGTATCAAGTCAAATATATCGGCGGAATCGGCAATACCCATTGCGCGCTTGCTCCAGGAGCCATGGAGCCACTTCAGAGTGCGTTGAAGTACTTTTACTCAGATTTTGAAAAACTGATTGAAGGTTCAGGCTCTCACAAATTGAATGGAGCAAGGGGATAATATATGCCCAAAGTTTTAGTGGACGGACAATCGATAGAGGTGAACGAAGGTGAAAACCTGCTGGAGGCTTGTCTCAATGCAGGTCTTGACCTTCCCTACTTTTGTTGGCACCCAGCAATGGGTTCTGTGGGTTCATGTCGACAATGCGCAGTAGTCCAATATCAGAGCGAAGAAGACACAACCGGTCGGATCGTAATGGGGTGCATGACGCAGGTTAAGGATGGGGCCAGGTTTTCCTTGGACACAGAAAATGCCACGCAATTTCGTGAAGCCATCATAGAATCCCTGATGCTTAATCATCCCCATGACTGCCCGGTATGCTCCGAGGGTGGTGAATGCCACCTCCAAGATATGACTGTAATGGTGGGACATAGAGACAGAAGATATACCGGCAAAAAGAACACGCACAGGAATCAATATCTCGGCCCACTGATTCATCATGAAATGAACCGCTGTATAACCTGCTACCGATGCGAACGATTTTACAAAGATTATGCGGGTGGCAAGGACTTCGGCGCTCAGGCCTCGAGGGATAGGGTCTTTTTCGGTCGTCAAAAAGATGGCGTGCTCGAAAACGAATTCTCAGGAAATCTGGTCGAAGTTTGCCCAACAGGCGTCTTTACAGACAAGCCTTTCTTGGCCCACTATAGTCGAAAATGGGATTTGCAGTCCGCTCCATCTATCTGTATTGGATGCGGCGTAGGATGTAACACCGCCCCCGGGGAAAGATATGGCCAATTAAAGAGAATCCACAACCGATATAATTATGACATAAATGGATATTTTATCTGTGATCGTGGAAGATTCGGAGCCGGCTACGTCAATAATTCGGAAAGAATTGACTTCGCTGGATTGCGAGAAAAGGAGGGAAGTTTCTCGGCCATTCGCCAAGAAAATGCGCTTTCCACCCTCGCTCATTGGCTGAATAATAAACATGTGGTCGGTATAGGCTCTCCAAGGGCGTCGCTTGAATCGAACTTTATTTTGAAACGATGGCTGGGGCCATCTAATTTTTGTTCAGGTCTTTCTTGCTCCGAAGCTTCAAGGATGAAAGAGTTAGTTAAAATTCTCTCGTCAACGAGCGCCAAAGTCCCATCCGTCAGGCAAATGGAATCAGCCGATGCCATACTAATTTTGGGTGAGGATGTTGCCAACACTGCACCCAGAATTTCATTAGCACTTCGACAAGCAGTGAGAAACGAATCATTTTCGATGGCAGAGAAAGCTGGCATACCAGAATGGCAAGATGCCGCCGTCAGAAACTTAGGCCAAGATGAACGCTCGCCTTTAGTGCTCGTCACAAGCTGTGAGACCCGTTTAGATGATGTAGCCTCACATATATACACCCTCAATCCCGACGCAATAGCTGACTTTGGCTTTTCACTGGCGACAAAACTTGATGGTAACGATATTGAGGACGAAATAGTCTGCAAAGTAGCCGACATACTTTTGCAAGCTGATCGCCCATTAATAATCAGCGGGATCGGCGCTTTTCACCCAGACATATTATTCAGTGCCGACAAGGTAGCTGACGCACTGAGAAAGTCAAATAAAGAGACGATGCTGAGTCTTTGTGTCTCTGAAAGTAATAGCATGGGTGTTGCTATGCTTAGCGATGAGCACACTCTCTCTATGACCGAGATCGTTGACCAGTTGGATGAAATAGACACCTTAGTAATCCTAGAGAATGACCTGTCTCGCCGGATAGATGGCCCTGCCTTGCAAAAATTATCGGAGTCAAAAGTAGATATCATTTCACTGGACGTACTCGAAAACAATACGCTGAATCTTTCTAGCATGGTACTTCCCGCCGCTTCATTCGCAGAGTCAGAGGGGACATTGATAAACTTTGAAGGCCGCGCTCAACGTTACTTCCCCGTCTTCGAACCGGCTAATGAGCGTCTCCCAAGTTGGCAGTGGTTAATAAAAATGGCCTCCCTAGACATCGATAAAAAACTACCGAAGCTCGATTGTTTCGATGATGTGGTCTCCCTACTCGCCAGTAGTGATAAAAAGTGGGAGAGGGTAGATAAAGTGGCGCCCGGGCAAGCTTTCCGGGATCGCGGCCAAAAAATTCCAAGGCAGACCCATCGTTATAGTGGCAGAACAGCCATGAATGCCTCCGTTTCGGTTCATGAGCCACCGCAACCAAAGGATAACGAAACTGCACTCGCATATAGCATGGAAGGTTTGAATCGCGATCAGCCCTCGACCCTTTCCCCCTTTGTCTGGTCACCAGGTTGGAATTCGAATCATTCCGTACAGAAATTCCAGTCCAAAGTGGATGGCCCTCACAAGAATCCGACACCCGACGTGATACTGATATCATCAGACCGAAATGGTTTCAGTAACGCGGTTAAAAGACATAAAGCTAACGGGGCCAAGAAAGACATGTGGACATTGATATCAATAGCATGCATCCATGGTTCAGAGGAACTTTCATCCCACACTAAAGAGATTTCTGAATTGGCCGGTAACGCCTTTGTGGCTTTGACGGAAGATGGAGCGAACGCGTTACGCGTCTCAGATGGTGACGGCCTGTTAGTTATTGACGACCTCGATGAAAGATCCCTCGAGGTTCGGATCGTTGATCGTATGGCTGAGGGATGTGTTGGCTTTAGTGTAGGCTTTGAAGAAACCCTTCAATTAATTCCCGGCCAGTCTGTGCGACTGGCAAAGGATGCTAATTGGGTTCGATCTAAACCTCTTCTGATAGCGACCGATAGGGCATCCAAGGCGTCGTTAGGAGAGAACCTTCATGGGTGACTTAATGCTTGTCCTTCTTGCTCTCTGTATTCTTGTGGGTGGAATCACAGTGGCAGGGGTTTTGGTTTGGTGGGAACGCAGACTTTTAGGATTTTGGCAAGACCGCTTGGGACCTAATCGCATTGGTCCGTTTGGCATAGGGCAGTTAGGCGCCGATATTATAAAGCTATTATTTAAGGATGACTGGGTTCCTCCCTTCGCCGACCGCTTTGTCTTTGTTCTAGCGCCCACCGCCATAATCGCCTCTATGATGATGGGTTTTGCCGTCGTCCCCTTTGCGCCCGGGGTACACATAGTGGACCTTAACATCGGATTACTGTTCTTCCTCGGCATGTCCGCACTAGCTGTATATAGCGTATTGCTTGGAGGGCTCGCTTCGAATAATAAGTATGCGCTATTGGGAGGCCTCCGGTCAGCCTCCCAGATGGTCAGTTACGAGGTGTTCATGGGCTTGTCACTCATGGGAGTGGTCATGATTACCGGCAGCTTTAGCCTTGTTGATATTGTTGAAGCCCAAAAAGAAATTTGGTTCTGCTTCTCTCAAGTTCTTGGTCTATTTGTCTTTATGATCGCGGGTATTGCAGAGAGCCACAGACTCCCTTTCGATCTCCCGGAGGCTGAACATGAACTTACAGCGGGTTTTCATACTGAATATGGAGGAATGAAATTTGCCATGTTTATGCTGGGAGAGTACTTAGGACTTGCCCTGATCTCTTGCATGATTGTCACGCTCTTTTTTGGCGGTTGGATGGGGCCCAGTATATTTGGGGATTGGATTCCGCCATTTATGTGGTTCAGCTTGAAAGTAATTTTTGTCATTAACTTTTTCATACTTTTGAGGGCAGCCATTCCCAGGCCGAGATACGACCAACTCATGGATTTAGGGTGGAAAGTTATGCTTCCGATAACGCTTGTGAACCTAGCAGTCACTGGCGCAATTCTTCTGTGGATAGAGGAGATTGTTTAATGTTAAGTATGCTGCGCACAATGTGGGAGATCTTTATTCATCTTTTTCACAAAGCCGAAACGGTCCAGTACCCTGAAGAAATGCCTTACTTGGCCCCTCGTTATCGGGGTCGGATTGTTCTAACTAGAGATCCAGACGGCGAGGAACGATGTGTTGCATGCAACTTGTGCGCCGCAGCATGCCCAGTAGATTGTATAGCCTTGCAGAAGGATACTAGGGAAGACGGCACCTGGTATCCTGAATTTTTCAGGATCAATTTTTCACGGTGCATCATGTGTGGAATGTGTGAAGAGGCTTGTCCCACCTATGCCATTCAACTCACACCAGACTTCGAGATGTGCGAATACGACCGACAGAACATGGTATATGAAAAGGAACATCTCTTAATCAATGGCGTTGGCAAGTACCCAGATTACAACTTCTACAGAGTATCAGGCCTCCAAACTGCCACAAAAGATAAAGGTGAGGCACTCAACGAAAGCGCGCCAATTGACACCAAAAGTTTGATGCCATGACCAGGGACTCCATTTCTTGCAAGCAACCGAAATTGGACGGATGGATTTTACAAATGCTTGAAACAATACTTTTCTACATTTCAGCCGCCGTCGCACTGGCATCAACGATTTTGGCTTTGACACGGACCAATGCCATCCACGCGCTCATATACCTTATCGTGTCTCTGTTAGCGATCGCAGTGATATTTTTCCTCATTGGGGCACCATTCGCTGCTGCACTAGAGGTTGTCGTATACGCTGGCGCAATCATGGTCCTTTTTGTGTTTGTCATCATGATGCTTAACCTAGGGGAAGAGGGAGATGCGCGCGAGCGAAAATGGCTAGAACCGAGCATCTGGATTGGTCCAGCTGCTCTGTCTCTGATTCTATTGACCGAGTTGATGTTTTTAATTAGTTCTGTCGAGGGTCAAGTATCTCAGGGAGTTGTATCAGCCAAATTGGTTGGAATTTCACTCTTCGGTCCTTATGTTTTGGCGGTCGAACTTGCATCCATGCTTCTCCTCGCTGGAATGGTGGGAGCCTTCCACTTAGGCAGGCGACTCCTAGAGAAGAGGGCTTAAGGGATGAACGAATTAGCAGTGCCTCTTAATCATTTGCTTCTCCTGTCAGGACTTCTTTTCTCTATTGGCATGTTGGGCGTTATGGTAAGACGAAATATCATATTCATACTAATGTCCATTGAGGTCATGTTAAACGCTTGTGCGCTGGCCTTCGTCGGTGCCGGAGCCCACTGGGGCCAAGCTGATGGGCAAGTAATGTATGTGATGATTCTAAGCATTGCCGCAGCTGAGATAGCTGTCGGATTGGGACTTGTTTTGCAAATCCAGCGGCGATTTAAGGCGCTGGATATGGACCAAGCAAATCGAATGCGAGGTTAAGCATGACGGATTATATCTGGCTGATACCCATACTTCCTCTAATTAGCTCAATCACTTTGATGCTTGGCTCAGCATATTTCGCTCGGTCTATAGTGGCTTCTCTTGGCGTGGGCTCGGTAGGAGTATCCGCCGTTTTGACCGGTTTGCTTGCGTATCAGTTTTTGCATGTCCCGGAACCAATTCACGTAGTTTATTGGACTTGGATGAAAGTTGGGCAGTTCGATCCCAGCATAGCCTTCTATTTCGATGGTCTGACCTTAGTCATGATGTCAGTCATAACTGGTGTAGGTTTTTTAATTCATCTGTTTTCCAGCGAATTCATGGAGCATGACTTCAGTTACGCCCGCTATTTCGCATACCTAAACATGTTTGTAGCAGCGATGCTGATATTAGTTCTTGCCGACAACCTGCTCCTCATGTATCTCGGATGGGAAGGTGTCGGGACATGCAGCTATCTACTTGTGGGTTTTTGGTATCAGCATAGCGCCAATGGCCAAGCAGCTCGAAAAGCTTTCATTGTTACCCGGATTGGGGATACAGCAATGGCAATTGGTTTGCTTGTTTTGTTCACCGAACTCGGTACGCTGAATATACAAGAGATGGTTGCCGCCGCTCAGACGAAATGGCAAACGGGTGACTTTATTCCATTGCTCGTTTGCATCTTGCTTCTTGCTGGGGCTGCTGGAAAATCTGCACAACTGCCTTTGCACACTTGGCTGCCAGACGCGATGGCTGGCCCAACACCTGTAAGCGCGTTAATCCATGCAGCCACCATGGTGACCGCTGGAGTCTACCTGATTGCAAGAACACACGGACTGTTTCTTCTTTCCCCAGACGCAATGACCCTGGTAGCTATCGTTGGCTTATTAACTTCTCTAATGGCTGCTTTCACAGCTTTAGCTCAATACGACATTAAACGCATCCTCGCATATTCTACTATCAGTCAGATAGGCTACATGTTCCTAGCCCTTGGCGTCGGCGCATGGAGCGCCGGCGTTTTCCATCTCATGACCCATGCTTTCTTCAAAGCACTTTTATTCCTGGGTTCGGGAGCCATTATTCACTGCCTTCATCACGAACATGACATTTTCAAAATGGGTGGGTTACGAACGCGCATGCCAGTGACTTTCTGGAGTTTTATGATTGGGTCAGCAGCTCTCGCAGCGTTGCCCATGACCTCAGGCTTCTTCAGCAAAGACTTAATTCTACTTCAAGCATACCAACAGGCCAGCATAGGCCCTCTGCTATGGATAGGTGGTCTTTTAGGCGCTTTACTTACTGCAATCTACAGCTTCCGGTTGGTATTCATTGTCTTCTTTGGTGATACAAACACGATTCCTGACAAGGAAATTGGCTGGCGGATGGGTGTTCCGTTGGTCCTTCTATGTGCGCTATCCCTCATCGGTGGTTACTTCAGTCTCCCACTTGAGCGAGTGTTTCCCGCGGATGGTAATGAGCACCCAGCCCATTGGGTTGAACTGGTGTCCATCAGCATACCGATCGTTGGGGTTGTGTTGGCATATTTATTATTCCTCGGGCGCCAGTTAGACCTCAGTTTCTTAATAGAATCTGCGCTAGGGCAATGGCTCAAGCAGTTTTGGTATAGCGGGTGGAGAATAGATAGATTATACGCCCTTACCCTAGTTAATCCTTATTGTTGGGTTGCATCAACGACTCGGAATGAGCCCGTTGATAATTTTTATCATTTAATTGTGCGAACCAACCAATCTCTTAACGCTGGCTTAAGTAGGATGCAGACGGGACGGATGCGCGGTTACATTGTCAGCATGGTGTTAGGACTCATTGGCTTCCTCGGCTTGAGCTTATTATTTGCTGTCGGAGCGATCTGATGGTACTCGTTAATCTCATCCTGATCTTACTTTTTGGCGGCGTTGTCGCCGCGGTATCCGAGCGGGCAAGTGCTGCCATGCCGAGAATGGTGGCGCTCTCGGTCATTGTTTTGGCATTCTTCTACTTGGTATTCCATCTCTCTGGTCTTAACGGTTTAAATCAGCTTCAGGCGTCCACTCCTGACGATCCAAGCTCCTGGCTCATCCATTTCAAAACGAGTTGGATCCCTGCTTTTGGAATCAATATTGAGCTTGCCTTAGATGGCCTTAGCCTTTTAATGGTCCTGCTGACCTTGGTGCTCGGCGCTATCGCTGTTAGCGCGTCATGGACCGACATTAAAGAGAGGCGTGGTTTTTTTGAGGCTAATCTCCTGTGGACCCTGGCAGGTGTTTTGGGCGTCTTTATGGCCATGGACTTGTTCCTGTTCTTCCTATTTTGGGAAGTTATGTTGATACCGATGTACTTCCTAATCGCAATATGGGGACATGAAAACCGCGGTTATGCAGCAATGAAGTTTTTTATCTTTACTCAAGCCAGCGGCTTGTTGATGCTGGTGTCGACAATAGCTTTAGTGGCAGTTTACAAGGACTCTGCAGGGGACTACAGCTTCAGTTATTTCGATTTATTGAACACACCCATGGCGACACATACAGCAATGTGGCTGATGCTTGGCTTTTTTGTTGCATTCGTTGTCAAATTACCTGGCTTCCCTTTTCACACATGGCTACCAGATGCTCATACTCAAGCACCAACCGCGGGAAGCGTAATTTTGGCCGGCATTCTCCTGAAGACCGGTGCTTATGGCTTGATTCGTTTTGCCGTCCCTTTATTTCCGGATGCAGCAATCGAATTCTCAAATGTCGCGTTAATTCTCGGAGTCGCTGGAATAATCTATGGTGCCGTACTTGCCTTTGGCCAGACAGACTTCAAACGTCTGGTCGCATACAGTAGTGTAAGCCACATGGGGTTTATCTTATTGGGAGTTTATGCTTGGAATGAACTAGCTCTTCAGGGAGCAGTAATGCAGATGGTTGCACATGGTTTTAGCACCGCCGCATTATTCATGATAGCAGGTTCACTGCAAGAGAGACTGCACACTCGGGAAATGCCAAAAATGGGTGGACTTTGGCAAAGCATGCCGAGAATGGGTGCTATAGCAATGTTTTTTGTACTTGCCTCGCTTGGTCTTCCGGGTTTAGGAAACTTCGTTGCTGAATTCTTAGTTCTCCTCGGGCTCTTTCAAGTCAATCCTTGGTTAACGGTGCTTGCCTCGATGGGATTGATCACGGGGGCTATTTATTCCCTTATGCTGATGCAGCGCTCATTTCAAGGAGAGCCCAACCCAAAATTTGCAACAAAAGAAATGGCTGATTTCCGCTTTCGAGAGCTGCTTACAATGTCAATCTTGGTGGTAGCTTTGGTCGCGCTTGGTATATATCCACAACCCGTTCTGGATATTGCACAAACTACGATAGCAGGCACTCTGGCATTTACTCTATCGGGAGCCATGCCATGACATTATCTAAACTTTTCGCGCTCGCACCAATTCTACTAGTATCATTAACTATTATTTTGTTGGTGGTTCATGCATCACTAAAGCGAGATCACAAAAGTGCTTTGTACATCAGCGCGCTTGGTCTAGTCGTTACACTCTGGGGCACTTATTATGCCCTTGATTATACTCAGCAAGTGACAGTGCTTATAAAAGTCGACCAATGGGGATTACTTTTCACTGGCTTTATACTAGTTTCTACTCTAGCCTCCCTCGCAATCTCTCGAGATGTTTTCGAGTCTGAAGGAAATCGCAAAGAAGAATACTATCTTCTCATTCTGCTTTCGACGCTTGGCGCAATAGTATTATGCCAGTCCTCTCATGTAGTTTCCTTACTGTTAGGAATGGAGTTAATGGGGATAGCTGTGTATGCCATGATTGCATTCCCCGAAGATGATTCCCTTTCGCTTGAAGCGAGCATAAAGTATCTGATTTTATCTGCCTGCGCGTCGGCAATGTTATTGTTCGGTTTTGCCCTACTATACGCAGCCACCGGCGAGCTGAGCTATATAGGAATTGGCTCAAAAGTGGCCTCTGCTTACGAGTCAAATTCATTGATAGTTGTTTCTGGTACAGCAATGGTGCTCTCTGGGATCAGTTTCAAGTTATCGTTAGTCCCCTTCCATATGTGGACTCCAGATGTCTATGAGGGAGCACCAACACCGGTTACCAACTTTCTGGCAACCGTCTCAAAGGGATCAATGTTTGTTGCCCTAACTAGGTTATTTATGGATGGACAATTCTATCAGTTCCCGTCCCTTATAGTAGCCCTGACAGTGATCTCTTTTGCATCAATGCTTATTGGGAACTTACTTGCCTTAAGGCAAAAAAATGTCAAGAGACTTTTGGCCTTCTCATCAATTGCTCATTTTGGTTATCTCTTGATGGTAATAGTAGGATTTTCTAGCCTTCCAGAAACGCAGAAAATCCTTGGCCTTGGGAAAGACGCCCTAACATTTTATTTGGTCGCTTACATCCTCTCTACTCTCGCAGCTATTGTGGTTGTAGCTAATGTCGCAAAGGAAAAAACAGCCCAAATTGACATCTTCTCTGGTCTTTTCTGGAAGCGCCCAATCCAGGCCGCAACGCTTACTATCGCGATGCTATCGTATGCAGGAATCCCGCTCACGGCAGGATTTATGGGCAAATTCTATCTTATAACCTTGGGACTTGATGCCAGACTATGGCTATTGCTCTCAGGACTAGTTATTGGAAGCGCTATTGCCGTTTACTATTACTTGCGTGTGATTTTCGCTATGAGTAGCCCTTCTGCTGAAACAAACGGGCAATCGCTTAGGTCACTTAACTGGCAAGATGCGTTAGCACTCATTTTACTGCTCTCAGTTCTATACATTGGGACATGGCCGCAACCTTTTATCGAGTTGTCACAGATGAGCCAAATTTGATAGACGCCTTAATCAATAATTATTCTCTCTTTTTTTTGGAGCAACTACTCCTTGATTGCCCGCACAAACTGCACCCAGTGGAATCTTTACTTAGTTGTTCAAACGATCCGCCACATGATCCTGTTATAGGTTTGCTGGCAAACACCGTGCCCACGGAAAGGCCAAAGACCGCTATCGCGAAAAAAAGACAACTCAGAAGAAACTCGATCATATTAGTTAATCAAATCTCGCTACGACTCATTGACACACGCCTTTTTTGTAAGAGAACGCATTTCCTCATTAAAAACCACTAAGACTCGATTAGGAAAAATACTGGCCTCTGACACAATGTTAACCACCAAAATCGTCGAGAAAAATATTTTCATTCTCAACACCCAAATCTCCCAGCATTTTTATAACCGCCGCATTCATCATTGGAGGTCCACACATGTAATACTCACAATCTTCAGGCGCCTCATGGTGCTGCAAATATTGGTCATGAAGAACGTTATGGATAAATCCAGTAAGGCCAGTCCAATTGTCCTCAGGTTGGGGATCAGACAGCGCTAGATGCCACTCGAAATTGTCATGACCTTCAGCCAAGTTATCATAATCTGAGGAATAAAAACATTCACGGAGTGATCTCGCCCCATACCAAAAACTTACCTTTCGGCTTGTTTTAATTCTCTTAAATTGATCGAATATGTGAGAGCGCATAGGCGCCATACCTGCTCCGCCCCCAATAAATACCATTTCGCTGCTGGTCTCTTTCGCAAAAAACTCGCCAAAAGGCCCGTAGACATTGATTCTATCTCCAGGACGCAAACTAAATACGTATGAGGACATTTGGCCTGGTTTAATACCTTTTGATCCGGGTGGAGGGGTGGCGATTCGAATATTAAACTTCACGATTCCTTTCTCTTCTGGATAGTTTGCCATCGAATAAGCCCGAATGATTGGTTCAGTCACCACTGATTCATGATCGAAAAACCCGAAGCGTTCCCAATCACCCCTGTATTCATCATCGATATCAAAGTCGGCATATTTTATGCTATGAGGTTCGCACTCAAGTTGAACGTAACCGCCCGCTCTAAAGTTAACGCTCTCTCCCTCCGGGAGTTTGAGTGTCAACTCTTTTATAAAGGTAGCAACATTCCTATTCGATTCTACAGTGCATTTCCAACGCTTCACGCCGAAAACATCTTCTGGTACCACAACTTTCATATCCTGTTTTACCGGCGTCTGGCATGACAAGCGCCACCCCTCCCGAGCCTGCCTTCGTGTGAAGTGACTTTCTTCTGCTGGAAGGATAGCGCCCCCTCCCTCAGAGATAATGCATCTGCATTGAGCGCAACTCCCTCCTCCGCCGCACGCTGAGGGGAGGAATAATCCCGCATCAGCCAGTGTCTGAAGTAACTTATCTCCTGCTGAAACGGTGAGGCTTTTCTCTCCATTAATCTCGATGTTAACATCGCCGGAGGCAACAAGTCGTTTGCGAGCAAACAAGATGCCCAAGACCAAGCAGAGTATGATCACTGTAAACATCAATACACCCAGCAGGATTTCAATTTCCACCCACAGATCCTCCAAATAGTCTATATGTCTATTCCACCGAACGACATGAACCCCAAGGATAATAGCCCCACAGTGATGAAGACAATACCCAGACCCTGCAACCCCTCGGGGATATCACTGTACTTAAGCTTTTCTCTTACGCCGGCAAGAATCGCAATCGCTATTGCCCACGATGTGCCTGATCCAAATCCAAAAACAATACTTTCCAAAAAATCATAACTTCGTTCCGCCATCAACAATGATCCTCCCAAAATCGCACAATTAACCGTAATCAGAGGCAGAAAAACGCCAAGAGCGTTGTAAAGCACAGGAACATACTTATCCAACACCATTTCAAGGATCTGCACCATGGCGGCGATTACCCCAATGAAACAGAGGTAAGTGAGGAAACTTAAATCGACGTTAGGCAACCCGACCCATGAAAGGGCTCCGTCCACAAGTAAATAGTTCAAAATAAGATTGTTCACCGGTACGGTGATGGTCTGCACAACGATAACTGCCAATCCAAGACCAAGAGCGGCGTTGATTTTCTTAGATAATGCTATAAAGGTGCACATGCCCAAAAACAAACTTAGCGCTATGTTGTCAATGAAAATTGACCGAACAAGTAATCCAAGATAATGCTCCATCAACCGCTCCAATCTATGCTATTGCTCGAAATCCTAAACTCCGGCTTCTCGATCTGCGATCTTTTCCAAACCCGCAATCCCCAAATGATAAAACCGATCAAGAAAAAAGCACTTGGGGGCATTAGCATCATTCCATTTGTTATAAACCAGCTTTCTCCCAATGTTGAGTTGAAAATTTCAGTCCCCCAAATTGTTCCACTGCCAAATAATTCCCTAAAAAATGCCACAGTCATCAATATCAAGCTATACCCGATACCATTCCCAATGCCATCCAATAAGCTTGGGATTGGTGCATTTTTCATCGCAAATGCTTCAGCTCTCCCCATAACTATACAATTGGTGATAATTAACCCTACGAAAACAGACAATTGTTTACTTATGTCGTATGCCACCGCCTTGAGAATCTGATCAACAACAATGACCAAAGAGGCGATTATTGTCATCTGTATTATTATTCGAATGCTGTTGGGAATCCTATGCCTAATCAGGGATACAAATAAGTTTGAAAAGGCGGTTACCGTTGTCAATGCAATGCTCATGACAAACGCCACCTTCATGCTAGAAGTCACCGCCAGGGCAGAGCAGATGCCAAGAATTTGGAGTGCGATAGGATTATTTGAAAAAAGCGGGTCAAGAAAGACATCTTTGCTCTCGGACATATTATACCTTTGCCCCCTCAAGAAACCGGATAAAGGGAGCAAAGCCCGCTTCACCCAGCCAGAATTGTACTAAGTCATTTATCCCTCTTGTAGTGAGGGTAGCTCCCGAAAGGCCATCGATCTCGTAGTCGGCCCTATCAGAATTTGCATTCACTTTACCTTTAATCACAGTCAGCGCTGCCTCCCCATCAATATAGGCCTTCTTGCCCACCCACTGAGATTTCCATTGAGGATTGTCTACCTCCCCACCTAAACCGGGAGTCTCACCATGCTCATAAAATCCGATGCCTGATACTGTTTTTAAATCACCATCTAAGGCAATAAAACCATACAATGTCGACCAAAGCCCATAGCCGTGAATTGGAAGAATCAGTTTTTCTATCGCACCGTTTTGCTCCAACATATAGATCTTAGAATACTTTACTAGCCGCTTTATCTTAGCCGGATCGTTTGATGGTTGGAGTTGTGAAGAAAGAGTGTCATCCCGCGCTGCAGATCTCTGATCGTAGGACTCTGGATCAAACGCATCACTGAAGGTACCTGAGGAAAGATGAACTAATCGTACCTTAATGGCCTGAAACTGTTCTTCGATATCCACGCCCTCTCGAAGCAAACCTGCAGATGCTAATATGTTTTTCTTCAAATCGAGTTCTTTATTAACCTTTTGCATAGGCCTCAAAAGAACCGAGGATGCAGAAACTATCACCGCACATACAAGGCAGACCGACAGGGCGACGAAAAGTACCTTTTTAGTATCAACGTCAGCCACGGTTTAACCTTCTGTTGATATTTGCTTGGACGACAAAGTGATCTATTAGCGGGGCACATAAGTTAGCAAAAAGAATCGCCAACATCATGCCTTCTGGAAATGCAGGATTAACTACCCTTATCAAGACAGCCATAACGCCAATTACAAGACCATAAAAGATTTTTCCTGTGTCTGTCATGGCCGCAGAAATAGGATCGGTTGCCATGAATATAGCTCCAAATGCGAAGCCACCTATCACCCAATGCCAATAGAAAGGGAGTCCAAACATCGGATTATCGGATTGAACTTGGTTAAGCAGCCCAGAGAGCAGCGCCGATCCCACCAAAACCCCAAGAATAATTCTCCAAGACGCAATTCGCATCGAAACTAAGACTATTCCTCCAAGCAGTATGGCGAGCGTGGATGTCTCACCGATCGATCCAGGCACAACTCCTAAAAATGCTTGTGTCCAGGAAAAATCCTCAAAAAGTCCAGTGTCCAAAGCATCTGATGCTGCAACAGACAACATGGTGGCCCCTGTATATCCATCAACCGCTGTCCATACTGCGTCTCCGCTCATATAGGCGGGGGAAGAAAAATATAAAAATGCTCTACTTGTAAGCGCTGGATTTAGAAAGTTTTTCCCAGTTCCTCCAAATACCTCTTTCCCGACAACTATGCCAAAGCTTATTCCGAGGGCAGCCATCCACAGTGGGAGATTGGGCGGGCATGTGAGTGCCAGCAGCACCGAGGTCACGAAGAAACCTTCATTCACCTCATGACCCCTCACACTCGCGAATAGCACCTCCCAGAATCCTCCGACTACAAAAATAGTCAAGTAGATAGGCAGGAAATAGAGCGCTCCATGAAGGAAGTTATTCCATAAACTTTCGGGATCATAGCCCGCGAGAACAGCAATGACATCATGGCGCCATCCATCAGATGGGGAGAGTCCTGTAGCGAGCAAGATTGAATTTGCTTGGAATCCAACGTTCCACATTCCAAAGAACATGGCAGGAAAAGTTGCCAACCATACAGTAATCATGACTCGTTTAAGATCTATGCTATCTCTTACGTGTGAGGCACTGGATGTAACTCTTGACGGCTTAAACAGCGCAGTATCGATAGCCTCATACAAAGCGTAAAACCTCGACCAACGTCCGCCTTTTTGGAAATTTTTCTCATACTTGTCTAGCTTGTCTCTCAGCAACCTTTACCCCTCCGCTTCAATTTTTGTGAGGTTTTGCCGCAAGATTGGTCCGTACTCGTACTTCCCGACGCAAGAGTAAGTGAAGAGACTTAGATCTTCCTCGTCCAGCTCCAAACATCCGAGCTTCTGAGCCATTTCGGTATCGCCTACCACGAGCGAACGCAAAAGCTGAGTTGGCAAAATATCCATTGGAGTCAGGTTCTCAAATTGACCAAGCGGCACCATGGCTCGTTCACTACCATTGGTGCTAGAATTCATGGCGAACTTTTTTCTTCTTAAACTAGACACAAATATTGGAAGCGACGAGTGCGAGTGCGACCCGGCTCTCAAGTAGTGCAGAAAGACCCGATCGCGTCCTTCTTCAATGACCGAAACTTGAACATCATACCGACCTAAAAATTGCATGGGACTTTCAATCGCTCTGCCTGATAAGACCGAGCCCGAAATAATCCGATTTTCGCCCTCACTCAGTTGACAGCTTAATAGCTCATTTAAATTCGCTCCCACTATAGTTGGCACCAATCGTGGGGCACGAACCTGAGGCCCAGCAACAGAAATTATTCTCGATGAATCAAGCTCACCATTTCTGAAAAGCGAGCCTATCGCTATTAGGTCTTGATATCCAATAGTCCAAACAGACTTTTGCTCGCTCACCGGATCAATGAAGTGGATGTGTGTTCCCGCTAAACCAGCTGGATGAGGTCCATCAAAAATAGCATGCTTTATTTTATCACTGGGCAAATCAAACGGACCTAAATTTGGGGAAGTGCATAGATGAATGTCTCCTGCAGTAAGTGCACACAGTACTGCCATTCCTGCATAAAAGTCGTCTTCGCGCAAAGCGATTATAGTTGAGGGGTCTGCCGCCAAAGGGTTCGTGTCAATGGCCGTGATGAATATCGACGAGGGGCTAGTTTTTGGATCAGGAATTTTGGAGAAAGGCCGTGTTCGGAAAGCTGTCCAAGCCCCTGAATCCAGCAAGTTTCCAATCGTATCGGCTCTAGATAGCGCTTTAATATCCGAGTCATTGAAACAAGGGAATTTTCGAACTTGATCATCTTTATCTATGTCAATGACGAGGGACTGAAAAGAACGCCGAGCGCCCCGATTAATAGAGGAAACCGTCCCACCAATCGGCGCCGTAAAATTTACTAATGGGTTTCTTTTATCGTGAAAAAGTAGATCACCTCGTCTTACATCTGTACCTACCTTCACGGCCATGCTTGGTTTGAGCCCAATAAAATCGGTAGCCACAACACCAACCTGAGTCACTGCATCGGCAGGTTGGATCTGGTGAATTGGCGGTCCAGAGATGGGGAGATTAAGCCCCTTTCGAGTGGTAAACACCCGGGAACCGCTACTGCGGAATGAGGCCTGTCTATTTAACACAACGTCGTCCTAGTTTTAGTAACCCAAAGGAGTGTAATTTACGGGTAATCATGAGGCTCAGATCGCAACGTTGCCCTAGCCGTCGAGGAGCGCAAATTGTACTCATATTTGAATAGATTCGCAAAAAAAAAGTGCCACTTAAATATAGGTCAATCAAAAGTGTTGACAGGCGCGATATCTCTTTATACTGTCGTTGATAGGTGACTAGGTATGCATTTAGAGCTTCTTATTAAATCGAATTTGCAGTCTTTAAAAGATTTAATCCGATTTTATGCCGAAAACCACTGGCACAATCAACGAACCGAGAATAAGAAAAAACGAAACATTCGTTTTAGCTATATTAAAATCCAACTTTGAATAGCATTATAAATTATTAATGAGTGTCTCAGTGGCACTAGTGGGTGGCAGCTATTAAACTCACAAGGCAAATGGGACCGACATACATACAGTACTTTCAGTGAGATCAGGAGACGGCACTGGATCTAGCAAACTGAATAATGACCAATAGCTGGATGTTTTAACCAAGGATTATGACATGCTGCATTCTGTAGAGTTAAGTGACTATATTCAATACGACACTGTGACAGTAGGAGTCAACTCTGATATCGCAGAGGCCTCTGAATTAATTTTAAATAAACGCGTGTCCGGAGTATGCGTTGTCGACAATGATGAGGCTCTGTCTGGCATGTTATCCGAGATCGACTGCCTCAGAGCTGGGATTTCAAACTTTAGATCAGACAATAATCCGCTCCCAAGAGATACCGCATCTCATATGCTCCTGCATCCAATAAAAACAAGAGCCAACGAAGATTTATTTTCCGCGATACATAAAATTGTGAGTAATCAAGTATCAGGCTTGTGCGTTATAAATCGTGACAATAAGCTTATCGGGGTCTTATCAGAATTGGATTGTCTGAGAGCGATATTATCATCGACGTATAATGACTTTCGAGAAGCCGGAAAAGTTGGGGATCACATGACTCACAACGCAGTTACCTGTAGCATAGATAGCGATATAGTTTCTGTCGCTCAAGACATGCTCAGGGAAGGACACCGCAGGAGGCCAGTCACCAATTCAGGTCGATTGGTGGGACAGATGACTTGCCGAACAATAATAGCTTATCTTTCTCAAGGCACTAATAACCAAAGTTTTGTCCGTCAACATATGACAAAAAATGTAGAAGCCTGTCAGCTAAATGATGACATCGTTAGCGTTGCAAGTGAAATGCTTAAAAAAGGAAGACGACGCAGACCAGTTATTAGAGCGAGGGAACTCATTGGCCAAATTACTTGCAGAAAGTTACTATCTGTAGTGGTTCAATTCAATGAGCATTGGCGAAATAGTGGGTAAATAAAAGCGTCAACCCAAGTCTTAGATGCCAGATAAAATTGTTTTCTCTTATCTCAATGGCCATTACTTTTAGCCTAGTTATTAACCTCGAATATGGAGGAATTCCATTTGATGAACAAACGTCTTCGGGACTATCTTAACAAGAAGAAGTCCATGTCAACACGTTTAAACCATACCCGGTTTAGGAATGATCTTTGCAATCATTGGGACCTTGATTATTTGTCCTTAGAGGAGCTTGAAGACGCTCTGCTTGCCAAGAACATAGTAACAACCAAGAAAATTGTGGGCGAAAAATCGAAAGAAAATTGAGCACAACCCGCATTATTTTGCGAAGCAACTATGGATGTTTCTAAAGAGGAGGCGAAATTGTGTCATCTTGTAATCAAATGACATTTACAACCTAATCGGTTTTCTCAACAAAGGCATTAACAATACCACAAGGTCGCGGTTGCAAGGGAGGTTAAAGAATACACCATTTAAAAAGATTCTTTTCGTCAGTACATTTTTATCGGGGAAACAAAGTATTGACATCGCCCGATCCAGAAAAGATTATTATTAACCAGCGACGATAATAATAATAGGTGAATTTATGTTGCACTCTGTCGATCTTGGGGATTTCATGTTGCATGACCCAATCACTATTCAACCAGAGGATGTCCTCTCAACTGCAGTAGATTTGATTATAGACAGGAAAGTCTCCGGTCTCTGCGTTACAGATAAAAATGATGCGCTGCTGGGCATACTATCGGAAATGGACTGTCTTTCAGCCGGGTTGAATCAAACCCGTTCAGATGACTTTCTGGGCGATGCCATGGTTAGTGAACACATGTTTTCTAAACCAATTACTATTCACAAGGACGAGGAACTCTATACCGCAATCAAAAAGATTATTGAGCATCGAATATCTGGGGTATGTGTGGTTGATCAATATGGGGCCTTAGTAGGCATTTTATCTGAAATGGATTGCCTAAAAGCAGTGCTTTCAGCAATATACAATGACCAGCGAGAGACGGACAAAGTTTCTGCACATATGACCAAAAAGATGGAAAGTTGTGAGCCTCATTCAAAATTGGAAACCGTGGCCGCTGACATGTTGAAAAAAGGCCGCCGCCGAAGGCCTGTTGTTAGTAATGGAAGATTGGTTGGGCAGGTCACATGCAGGCAAATTTTGTCAGCTATTTCTCAACGTGGATGGGACGAAGAAGACTTTAAGCCATATATGACGGATTCGATTGAGTATTGCACAATTGGGGAGGACGTTGTCACCGTGGCGAAGGACATGTTAACAAAAGGTCGGCGCCGCAGACCCGTTTTAAGTGAAGAGAAATTGGTTGGACAAATTACGTGTAGACAGCTACTTCGTGTGGTGAGTGAATTCAACCGTAACCAGGTGGCTGGCAACTTCGACCCCCTCTACCGCGATCTGCTGTAATTGAACACGACAATCCAGCTAATTTAAAAAAATAAAAAAAAATGGAACTACTTTGCTTCTGAAGGGTCTTATACTATACCCGATGCACCCGTTGCCCATTCTATCTCCCCCCTCTAAGGTGGGCAACGGGAGTGTCGAGGACCAACCAACTAAGAGTCTAAACTATTAAAAACCTGTCAGGCATCAATTCCAGCGACATCAGCTAGCATCTTAGTGTCGAAATAGTAGGGCACCACTTCCATTATCTTGCCGTCCAAGAAAGTCCATACCTCCGCTATGGGCACCTCAAAAGGTGTTCCAGTAATCCTACCGGAACCAGTCATTACACCTAATAGAATTACACTATCTCCCTCTGAAACCCATTTATTCACCGTAACATTACAATCACGCCAAGTGCCAAAAACTCTGGGAATAAGTTCCATAAAGGCATCAGGTCCCTCATGGATTCCACCATATGGAAGTGAGTCGGCCTCTATAACTCTTATCTCAGGATGAAGAAATTCTCTCATTTCCTTCTCATTCCGCCTCTCAGAGGCCTTTAAAAACGACTTAAGAATGTCTCTGTTGTCCAAACTCATTGATGCCCCCGCGAAATTACATTGACTACGATATCCTATTTGCTCAATATGAACGCGGAAGACCGAAACTTTCCGCTATTTGATTACGAGCCATTTCGTTGCTAACCGGCCCTATCCTAAGTAATCGCGAATCGCGCCAATATCGTTGCATATCGGTCTCGGCCGAATACCCCATTCCACCGAGAATCGAAATCCCCAAGTCTGCTGCTTTGCTGGCATATTCGGAGCACAACGTTTTCACCATGGCGGACTCGACCGCGTTTGGAACTCCCTCTTCTTGCAAACGCGCCGTATGATGGACCATAAGTTCACCCTGTTTCTGCCACATGGCTATATCTGCCACATAATGTTGTAGCGCCTGGAAACGACCAATGGGGCCTCCAAAAGCATTTCGCGTTTTCAAGTGTTCAACGGCATCTTCCAACACGCCATCCAACATCCCAAGACAAGTCGCCGCATTAACAAGTCGCTCGTTATTTAAAGGCTTGAGAGACGCATACCATCCCTTGCCTTCCTCCCCAAGCAACAACTTATTTGGTACGAATACATCCTCCAAGTGCACTGAACATGAACTAGCAGCGCGCATACCCAGCTTCGGGAGTTCTGTCATCGTAATACCCTGACTCGAGGCCGGCACAAAAAACATCGAAATACCGTCAGAACGTTTGACAACTTCTCGATCGCTCCTTGCAAGCACTAACAAATAATCAGCGTTGCTAGCCAAAGTGCTCCAGATTTTCTCGCCATTTAGTTTCCACCCACCATCAACCTTTTCGGCTGTAGTTTTCATGCCGCCGAGAAGATCTGTACCTCCACCAGGCTCCGTGTAACTCATAGCAGTTTTTAGTTTTCCAGCAGCAATCAGAGGTAAGTATTTTTGTTTTTGAGCCTCAGTCCCACAATAACCCATTGCCTTACTGCCCGAAAAGGAAGTAACGCCCCAAATCCAGCTTAGCCCTCCGGCAGTTCGGGCAATCTCTCGAGCAAAAATACTTTGCGTAGTTATGGTACCACCCAAGCCACCATACTCTTCTGGTATGCCAATACCATGCGCACCATAGTCAACCAATTTATCCCAAAAAGCCTGTGGGAACTCATGCTCCTTTGATTCTAGTTCTCTGCACCAAGCCTTCGGGAATTCCTTGTCTATCCATTTCTTGGTGGTTTCACGAAATAATTCGTTCTCTTGATCGATTTCTGTCCTCATTTTCTCTCCTAGAACTATGGGCATAAATTATTCGGGCAGCTTTACCTCTCAGGGCACAAAATTGTGACAACAGAGTTAAACAAAAACAAATGTTAATCTTTATTTGAATAATATTCAAATAAAGTGATGAAAGACAAAGATGGTAGCCTATTAATCAATAAGTTATTTTTTAGATGGCATATGTACTCGTTTGGCCTCTTAATTGCCCAAAACTAGTCAAATTTTCCCCTAAAAAACCTTTGACGGATTGACCCAGAGACAAGTGTTCTATAGGGTGGGGGCTACTGAAATTCTGATGTATAAACTAGGGTCAAAATATAGGTGGAACAGACAAGTCCGAAAATTGACTTCGAACAACAACTTGCAAATCTGGAGTCACTCGTTACCTCTTTGGAAGGAGGTGATCTCACGTTGGAGGAATCACTTAATTCGTTTGAGGAAGGAGTAAAAATTGCCCGAGAATGCCAGAGAGCGTTGCAAAGCGCCGAACAGCGTGTTGAACTGCTGATGAAACAGGGAGACGAAATTGTAAGCCAGCCCTTTGTACCTGAACATAACTAGCCGGAATTATTATGGAAACCTTCATTGTAGAATGCCACGACCAAGTAAACGACCAACTTGAAAAAATTCTTCCCATGGAAACAGAGCCGGCAAAAAGGCTTAACACGGCTATACGCTACTCCGTTTTCAGCGGCGGCAAGCGTATCCGACCACTTTTATGTTATGGCGGCGCCTGTGCAGTAGACCAGCCAGATGAGAATACGACAAAAATCGCTGCTTCCCTAGAGATGATGCATACATACTCTCTAATCCATGATGATCTTCCAGCCATGGACGATGACAATCTTCGCAGAGGGAAGCGCGCTTGTCACATCGAATTCGATGAGGGCACTGCTATTCTAGCCGGCGATGCTCTTCAATCTCTGGCGATTAAGCAGTTGACGGAACTATCTGATATAGAACCCTCCATCAATTTAGAATTAATTCGGTTGCTCGTTCGCGGCAGCGGTATTGAAGGCATGGTGACGGGGCAGGCTATTGATATGGCCTCAACTGGCGCACAAGTAGATTTGCCGACATTAGTAGAAATGCATCGGTTGAAAACTGCTGCAATGATCCAATCTAGTGTTTTAATGGGAGCGCTCGGTACTGGCAAAGCAACTGATGATCAATTAGACGCGCTAAAAAGTTATTCCACCGCTATTGGCGTAGCCTTTCAAATACAGGATGATATCCTGGACGTTGATAGCACCACTCAGGCTATGGGAAAGAATCAAGGTACAGATGCACGGGCTGAAAAATCCACCTTCACGTCGGTATTGGGTGTTGATTCCGCAAAAGAAAACGTTAAAGAACTCTATGATGACTGCATTAATAGCTTGGAGCCATTAGGTGAAAGTGCCGATAAGCTGCGCCACATAGCAAACTTCATCGTAACCCGAAATTTTTAAAAAATCTTAAGATATCTCAGTGGACACTATTACCATCTTGGTACACTAGTGTTTACCAAAAAAAGGCCCGCGTGCGCAAGTACCATGGTAAAAACATTCCAAGACATCCCGCATCAGCGACCGACTACTCCAATTCTGGACGCGATCGAGACTCCGAGCGATATGCGGAAGCTCGAAAGAGGTAAGCTCACCGCTTTAGCAGATGAGATAAGGGCGTATTTACTTTATTGCGTTGGCAAAACCGGGGGTCACTTCGGCGCAGGCCTCGGAGTTGTGGAACTAACAATAGCACTGCACTATGTATTTAATACCCCTGATGACCGTCTTGTTTGGGATGTTGGTCACCAAACCTATCCACATAAAATCCTGACTGGGCGTCGCGAGGAAATGCTCACCATGCGACAAAAGGGTGGACTATCTGGTTTCCCCAAGCGGTCAGAAAGTGTCTTTGACACCTTCGGTGTCGGCCATTCAAGCACAGCCATGAGCGCTGCACTCGGCATGGCTATATCATCATCCAAACAAGAATCACACAGAAAAACCGCTGCAATAGTGGGCGATGGTGCCATGACAGCCGGCATCGCCTTTGAAGCTATAAATCACGCAGCACATGTAGACGCGAATTTATTGGTCATCCTAAATGATAACCAGATGTCAATTTCTCGAAATGTTGGCGGCCTTTCGACATACTTCTCGAAACTTTGGAGCAGCAAGGCCTATACCCAGTTCCGCGAGACAGGTAAAAAAGCACTCAGTTCCATGCCTGGCACGTCAAACTTCGTGCGGCGCACCGAGGAATTTATGAAAAGTCTGGTTTCACCTGCCACGATTTTTGAAGAGTTGGGGTTTTATTATGTGGGGCCACTGGATGGTCATGATCTCAATCTTCTGGTGGAAACGCTTGATAACCTTAAAGATGTTAAAGGCGCCATCTTACTGCATATCATAACTCACAAGGGAAGGGGATTTGCGCCGGCTGAGAGCGACCCCGTTGGGTACCATGCCCTCACCAAGATCGAACCCAAGCAAGATTTGCAAAGTGCAGAACCGCCTGCAGCAAAACAAAAACAGCCAAAATACCAGAAAGTTTTTGGGGATTGGCTGTGCGACATGGCAGAGAATGACGGAGGGTTGATCGCTATTACACCCGCGATGTGCGAGGGCTCTGGTATGAATGAATTTGCTGAGAGATTCCCAGACCGCTTTGAAGATGTAGCGATAGCAGAGCAACATGCATTGACTTTAGCTGCCGGAATGGCATGCGAGGGATCAAAACCTGTAGTGGCAATCTACTCAACCTTCCTTCAACGCGCTTATGATCAACTGATTCATGATATAGCCCTTCAGGATTTAGACGTTTTGTTTGCTATAGACCGCGCAGGATTAGTCGGCGAGGACGGCGCTACACATGCGGGTGCTTTCGACATTACCTACCTACGTTGCATACCCAATATGGTTGTCATGACACCCTCTGATGAAAATGAAACCAGACAATTGCTTTACACAGGATACCGCTACAAAGGTCCTGCGGCAGTTCGATACCCTCGAGGTACTGGACCGGGCGCTAATATTGAAAAGGACATGACCGAATTTCCCATCGGGAAAGGAATAGTTCGCCGAAATGGGGCGGAGGTTGCAATTCTTAACTTCGGTACATTGATAGGAGTAGCAACAAGCGTTGCTGATCAGATTGACGCAACTTTGGCAGATATGCGTTTTGTCAAACCCCTTGATGAAGAGCTAATAGAGAAATTAGTGCACCAGCATGATTTGTTAGTCACAATTGAGGAAAACACCGTGGCAGGCGGGGCTGGAGCCGCCGTAAGTGAACATCTTGCATCGATAGGTCTGGTAACCCCCATCATTCATCTTGGGCTGCCTGACCATTTTGCTGATCACGGAAAACATCATGAGCAACTGCAGTCTGTGGGACTGGGAGAAGCGAGCGTGCTCGAAGCCATCGAGTCACGTCTCAAATTGCTGCGAAAAGGGTCCACCAAAGCATCTTAACGAATTACCATTCTTAAGACATTCGAGCAGCAGAACTTTATCCAGCGCATGGAATATTTGCTAGTAAGTGCTCAAACACCCCGCTGCCGACGCTGCGCTGCTTGCATCTAGACTAAAGTTTACCTAATGCTAGGAAGCAATCTGGATAACATCCAATCGTTCCACCAAGGCGTTGTTCCTGGCTTAACAGCACCGGTAATGAATTGATGCTGAATCTAGCTTTCGAGTCACCCGCTAATGAGTATCATCTAACAATGTTTGATGCCGGATATCTGTGCCTCGCACAACGAAAACAATCTGCTCACAAAGATTCTTGGCATGATCGCCCACTCGCTCAAGGGATCGGATCACCCACAAAATATTGATCACGCGGCTGATACTCTTGGGGTCTTCCATCATATAGGTAACTGATTCACGCAACGCGGTCTGATAATCAAGGTCGATTTGCTGATCTTGATTGAACGTTCTCAAAGCAGCCTCAGTATCGAAGCGAGCAAAGGCATCCAAAGCATTACTTAAAATACTCAGGGCTCCCTTACCTAGATGCCTCACCTCGGTGAATCCCCATGGTTTTTCTTGTTCAGAAAGTATAATTGCTTGTTTCGCAATCTTTTTAGCCTCATCACCTATTCTTTCAAGATCATTGACCGCCTTAGAAACCATCATTACAAGTCTCAAGTCGGTCGCCGCAGGCTGTCTTCGCGCTATGATAGTCAAGCAGGCTTCATCGATCTCAAGTTCCATCTCATCTACCCGTTTATCTTGCTCAATCACGCTAACAGCCAACTCACTATCCACTTTAACAATCGATTGAATGGCATCCTGCAACTGCCGTTCGACCATACCTCCCATCGCCATTAAGAGGGTACGGATCTCGTCTAATTCCTCATCAAACTGCTTTACAATATGATTCTCGAGGGCGATCTTTTCCAAAACAAACTCCTTCTTAGCCAAAACGGCCTGTAATGTAGGACTCCGTAAGATTATGTTCAGGCGTAGTAAATACCTGCTCAGTTGGGTTCACCTCAATGAGTTTACCGAGGTGGAAATAGGCCGTGCGGTGCGAAACCCTCGCAGCCTGTTGCATACTGTGCGTGACAATAGCAATTGTAAAATTCTGGCTGAGTTCTTCAATGAGTTCCTCTATCCTTGCCGTTGCAATTGGATCGAGCGCTGAACATGGTTCATCCATCAGGATGACCTCGGGACTCACGGCAATCGCTCTGGCAATGCAAAGGCGCTGTTGTTGCCCACCTGAAAGACCCGTGCCGGGTTGCTGCAATCTATCCCTAACTTCATCCCAAAGACCGGCTCTTCGCAGGCTTTCCTCCACAATCTCATCAAGCTCATATCGCGAATCTGTAAGACCATGAATCTTGGGGCCATAGGCCACATTGTCATAAATGGATTTAGGAAAAGGGTTAGGCTTTTGGAAAACCATTCCGACCCGTGCTCTCAGCTCGACGACATCCAGCTTGGGAGAGTATAAATCCTGTCCATCCATACTTATGTGGCCCTCGACCCGGCAGCCTTCAATAGTATCATTCATCCGGTTCAATGCCCGCAGGAAAGTCGACTTACCACATCCAGATGGTCCAATCATAGCAATCACTTGATTTTCAGCAATATCTAAGGTCGCATCAAAGATTGCCTGCTTGTTTCCGTAAAATACGTTCACAGCCTTGATCGACATTTTCGCATTTTCAGAAAAACAAGTTCCGACAGTTACGTGATCCTGAATATCATTTAAAAAATTCTTTTGATCGCCATTCTTTAAATCCTGCGAGCTCAGGTTGGAGTCTAATTCAGATGCAGGGGTTACGGTAGTGCGCATTTCTAGTCCTTATTACCAGCGACGCTCTAGTCTTTTGCGAAGCCAAACGGCAGATAGATTCATTGTTATTAAAAACGCCAGCAATACCATAATAGCTGCTGATGTCTTCTCAATAAAGGCCCTTTCAGGGCTGTCCGCCCAGAGGAAGATCTGTACAGGCAGCACTGTGGCTGGATCAGAAAAACCGGCAGGCACGTCTGCAATAAACGCCACCATGCCTATCATCAGCAACGGCGCAGTTTCTCCGAGGGCCCTCGCCATTCCAATTATAGACCCTGTCAGCATACCAGGCATCGCCAGTGGCATCACATAATGAAGGACGACTTGGTTTGGGGAAGCACCCAGCCCCAGAGCAGCCTCACGAATGGATGGCGGAACAGACTTAATTGCGGCACGGCTGGTAATAATAATGGTTGGCAGTGTCATCACTGCCAACACCATGCCCCCCAAAAACGGTATTGAACGAGGCACATTGAAAAAATTTATAAATATAGCGAGTCCCAGCAACCCAAAAATTATGGATGGTACTGCTGCCAAATTGTTGATATTTACCTCAATGAATTCAGTCCAACGATTTTTTGCTGCAAACTCCTCCAAATAAACCGCTGCAGCTATACCAATAGGAAATGAAAGAAGTAGCGTTATCACGAGCGTAAAAAAAGATCCCATCATGGCACCTTTTATACCTGCCTGTTCAGGTTCCCTAGAATCGCCACGACTGAGAAAATTTGCGTTGAATTTCAGTTCTATTTTCTTGTCATCGATGAGCTGCTTTATCCAAAGAATTTGCCCCTCGGAAAGTCGAGCCGTATACGCCTTTCCTTTCAACAAACTCTTGTAGTAAGTATCGATATCATCATCAGCAAGGATCCAAAACTTTTCAGTTTTATTCAATAATTGAGGCTCGCTCAGAAGTCTATCCTTCAGATCATAACCGGCTCCATTACTGACCAAAGCATAAAGCTTCCTCTTCTCTGTTCGTTTTCGTATTTGGGAAAATTCTTGTCTTAAGGCAGCTTTGTAAAGTCCATCCCAATCAGCCATCATTAATGCCTGCTTATCAGACAGATCGTCTGTGCCAAGTGCATCTCTATCGAAATTTATTTCAAGCTGAATATAAGTTGCCGAAAACGCTCCCTTCCCTTTAAGAAAAATATCGGCAAAAAGAACCAAGACTGCCAGAAGTCCCAAAGTCACCGCAACGATTCCACAAAAACGAAATACCTTTTCAGCACGATACCGAGACACCAGCGACCGCTGAATCCTGTCTAGATTTCTACTTGGTTTACTCATATTGTTCCCGAAATCGTTTCACTACCTGAAGAGCTATGATGTTTAGGATCAAAGTAACAATGAACAACATAAGTCCAAGGGCAAATGCTGCGAGAGTTTTGGGGCTGTCAAACTCTTGGTCACCAGTTAACAAAGTGACAATCTGCACTGTCACGGTGGTAACAGACTCTAGCGGATTCGCTGTCAGGTTCGCAGCGAGACCAGATGCCATGACAACGATCATGGTTTCCCCAATAGCTCTCGAGATAGCCAGCATAATCCCTGCCACGATGCCCGGCAATGCCGCTGGAATAACTACACGCCAGACTGTCTCGGAGTGCGTGGCACCCATGGCCAAGGATCCATCCCTCATCGCTTGTGGAACCGCAGAGATAACATCATCCGCAAGAGAAGATATGAAAGGGATGATCATAACGCCCATCACAATCCCAGCTGCAAGCGCGCTCTCGGATGACACAGATAAGTCAAAACTTTCACCGATTGCGCGCAAATAAGGACCCAAGGTTAGAGCCGCGAAAAATCCATAAACCACTGTTGGGATTCCTGCTAGAACTTCTAGAGCGGGCTTAGCATATGTCCTAATTGATCGATGCGCATATTCCGCCAAATAAATCGCTGACATCAAACCAATAGGCACCGAAATGCACATTGCAACAGCCGAAACGAGCAGAGTGCCAACAAATAATGGTACCGCCCCAAAACTTCCTGAAGAACCAACCTGATCTTCTCTGATCGCTGTCTGCGGGCTCCATTCTAGACCAAACACGAAATCAAGTACCGGTACAGACTTAAAAAATTGCAGCGATTCAAAGATCACCGATAATAAGATCCCAAGAGTAGTAAAGATAGCCACCACGGCGCAGCAAAATAGCGCGTGTTGGGTCACTCTTTCGACCGGCTGACGGGCTCTGAATTCAGTTGACAGATATGACCTTCCCCAACTGAAACCCATCAGTGCGATACACGAAACGACAGCTACCATACTCCAGCGTGAGAATTCTATAAGAATAAGAAGTTGATCCGCGGCCGCTGCGATCTCAGCTGGCTGTCCGACTCGGGGCAGGACACCCATCGCCAGATTATTTATTTTATTTGCGAGCAAGGTCGCGCTTGCGGTGTCTACGGGAAGTAAATGTTCCGGAAGTGATTCAAAAATTAATTTGACAATCACATAGTTTTCTAGCGTCATCCAGATTACTAGTACTGACAGCGCTGGCAACGCGGTCCAAAAAGCAGTGTAATAACCGTGATAATTTGGGAGCGAATGTAAGGACCCAAGTCCACCTGTGAGACCAGCGAGGGCTATAGACCGACGTCGACCAAGGAAGAATGCCAAGACAGAGGCACCAAACAATAGGAGAAACACTTCACTTGATTGCATAAAGCGCTATCAAACCTCAGATAATTGGCATTCAAAGCAGCACACAGGGCGTCACTGTGCCAACTTATGCCCACTATTTCAATGGTTCATCACCAGTCATCGGCAACATGGCTCGAGTATTTTTAGCCGTGAGCCTCCTTAATTCCGTCGGCAGCGGAATCATCCCTTTTTCGGCGAGGTAGCCCTCTTCGCCCCAGGCTTTTTCGCTCGTAAATTCATTAAGAAAACCTTTGATGCCTGGAACCACGCCTACGTGCGCTTTTTTTACGTAAAAGTAAAGCGGCCTCGATATGGAATAGGATTTATCAGCTATAGATTCGAACTCAGGGGCGACACCTTCCACAAGAGCTCCATGAACGGAATCGGCGTTCTGATCAAGAAAGCTGAAGCCAAATATACCCATGGCTTTTGGATTAGCCTGAAGTTTTTGGACGATAAGATTGTCATTTTCACCGGCCTCTATGAAGCGCCCATCCTCTCTAATAGTGTGGCAGATATTTTTAAAGGCTTTTTTGTCGGTATTCTTCATTGCTGCCAACCAGGGAACGGCCATGCAACCTCCTTCCATCGCCAATTCGACAAATGCATCCCGAGTACCCGATGTTGGTGGTGGGCCCAAAACTTCTATTTCATCATCCGGAAGCATCTCATTTATTTGCCTCCAAGTAACGTAGGGGTTGTCGATTAACTCTCCCTTCTGGTCTCCGGGAACTTTAGCCGCCAGTGCCAAAAAGATTTCTTTGCGAGATAGTTTCATAACTGGGCTTATTACAGAGTTTGCAATCACAATCCCATCGAAACCAACTTGTACCTCGACAATTTCCGAGACACCATTTTTCTGACATTGATTGTATTCAGATTTTTTCATCCGGCGGGACGAATTCGTAATATCAGGAAACTGAGTGCCGACACCAGAGCAGAACAGTTTCATCCCACCACCTGACCCCGTCGATTCGATTTTTGGAGTTGCGCCCCCACTGCTTCTGCCATACCGCTCCGCTACAACAGTAGAGAAAGGGTAGACCGTTGAGGACCCAACAACCTCAATATTTTCTCTGGCAGACGTCGTGGCTGCGAGCGGCAACACCAGCGTAATTGCTGTAAAGACCTGGAAAGTTTTAGTAATTGACATGCGAAGCTCCATTTTAAAATTGTATAACCGCACCTTATTAAAAATTTGTGACATTAAAATGACAGAGTTCTCGCATGTCACATAAATGCAATAAAAGTCGCATATCTTTGTCATTTCAGACGCTTTAAATAATGAAATATGTCTTTCTGGACCATATGGAGTGATAAACATGAAACGAGTTTTTCTAATCGCAACGGTGAGCTCTATTATAGGGTTTTCTTGCGGCACTATGGCCGTCGGGCCTATCGATGGCAAAACCTACGGGAAAATAAATATTTCTGTAGTGAACGATGATCAGAGTGAAAAAAAACACTGGCAAGTGGACAGCAATGCATCGCGTTTTGGCTTTGCCGGTAAAACAGAAATCACTGATAAACTTTTCGCCATCTACAAAGCCGAGTTTGAAATGTATGCTGATGATGGGAATAAGACATCGAGTAGCACCTCTTGCGTTGATGACTCCTCTGGAGATGAGTCCTGCTGGGTTGACCGCGATCGACTAACGCTTTCGCAACGAAATATTATGCTTGGAATAAAGGGGAATTTCGGCACCATCTGGGCAGGCAAACACGACTCCCCTACAAAACTCGCATTGAGCAAAGTTGATCTTTTTAATGATCTTCAAGGCGACGTTAAACACACGTTTGAGGGAGAAAACCGGCTGTCCAACCTATTTGCTTACACTTCACCAGACCTGAATGGCTTATCCGCAACCATTGCTATAGTGCCCGGTGAGGGCAGCGATATAGATGGAAATGGGAGCAGTGATACCGGTATAGCTGACGGCATGTCCTACTCGGTAAGCTATTCAGGAGAGAATCTATATCTAGCGTTGGCCGGAGATCAGGACATTGACAAACAGGATTTGTTGCGCCTTATTGGACGATATAAAATTGACTCAATGGCTCTGGGCTTTATGCTTCAGCAAAATGAAAACGATCTGACCGGCCTGGATGAATCGGGCTACTTTTTAAGTGCCTCTTACCAGATAGAAAATGCGATTCTAAAGGCACAATATGGGCGCGTTGAGGATGATAGAAGAGGGAACGAGGAAGATACTCTTTCTGTAGGTGCAGATTATAAACTGTCTAATAAGACCAAACTATTCGTCTTTTACACAAAAAATGAGGGGTCCAATGAAAAAGACTGGAACTCACTGGGGTTGGGCATGGAACACAAGTTTTAATCCAAATAACCCAACCTAAAACGAGGTTATAAACCGTTAAAATATGCTCAATAGACTATCCTTTAAAGGCACAAATGGGTTTTATCTCATATTATTGATGCTCTCAAGCATGGCAAACTCCGAGTGCGAATTTGATGCAGATGCGATCGATCAATCTGATTTTGTCTCCCAAATAGGTTTATGCGAGCAAAGTGACAAAGATAATCCATTAAACCAGGCGAAGAAGACCCCGATATCGCTTTTTGGTGAAGGAGTGTTAGATTCACCCTCTGGCATCATAGAACGCAATATAAGGACCCCAAATGCGATCAGGCATACCCCAAATCAAGCGTATATTGCTCGCCGAAAGTATTCTTTGCGATCGGATGCAAAGTTCGAGCAATCGGTTAATCTGGCCATTCACCGATTGCATTTAGATATGGCACATAACTGCTCGAGGGGCTGGCGCCTAGAAACGCAATGGAGCGAGATGATTCAATCTCATGAAGGTGACTACTACCTCCACTACCAATTTCGCTGCTCGGATATCAAACAATAAAGGCAGTCCATTATCTCCTCGGCAGTTTGCACAAAAACTCAGCGCCCTGGCCGATTCGGCTGCTAACTATCAGGCTACCGTTATATCGATTAAGCGTATGCTTTACTATTGCCAGTCCCAATCCAGTCCCACCAGAGTGCGAGTTTCGGCTTGCATCAACCCGGTAAAATCGCTCAGTGATGCGCGGTATTTTGGGCAAATCAATTCCAATGCCGTCATCTCGGATAGATACACTCAAGAAGTTAGCATCTTCAGCAGCGTGTATGTCTATTCTTGCTCCCTCCGGATTATGATGCACAGCATTAAAAACAATATTACTGAACGCGCTTCGTAATTCGTTCGAATTGGCTCGAAACTCCAACTGGCTATCACAATCTAGTTTGATGATATGCTTACCTGCGCTCAAACGTTTGGCGTCATTCACAATATCATTTAGCAACGGCTTGAGTTTAACCGGATTTGGCTGCTGGGGCGGACTTTCCGACTCTAACTTGGATAATAATGCTAAATCATCAGCCAATGCCTCCATTTTTTCTGTCTGAAGACCTATTTGATCGAGGGCTTTATGAGTGGCCAGCGACAAATCTGATATATCTCTCAAGGTCTCCACGTACCCCTTTATTACAGTAAGAGGTGTTCTAAGTTCGTGAGACACGTTCCCCACAAACTCTTTACGCATTCTCTCTAGATTATCTACTTCAGTAACATCTGAAACGACAATGACTATTTCACCTTTTCCCACGTTAGAACCTAAAAATTCGAGCCAAATATCAGGCTCGGAGCCAGAGGGTATCCGGAGAGGCTCTTTAAAACGCGCCTTTGAAACATACTTTATGAAATCGGGATGCCTAACCAAATTCGTGATGGAACTACCTCGGTCGGTCCTACGGAGTCCCAAGAGGGATTCCGCTGCACGGTTCCACCAGTCCAAGGTTAAATCTCCATTCAATATAACCATACCCTGGTCTAAAGACTCGGTCATGCGTCTGACACGTTTGACGGTGAATCGCAATTTTTCTTTTGAGCGTCGTTGCCACTTATTCAGTCGCTCTAATAAACGAATAACCTCAATCCATGCACCATTGTTAAAAGGTGGCTTACCTCTCATGCCTCCTTCCACCCAGCGAAAAATAGCGACACCCTTGCGCACAAACCATATTAAGTACACACAGAGTCCCAGCAAGAACAATTCAAGAGGTAACTCGAGTATAATCCCGATTAACACGAGAGAAAGCATTAAAGCGGAAAATCGTCGAGCTTCAGTCTTAATGCCGTATCGCAAAACAAGCAAGACCTTTTTCGGATTCAGTTAGTCCGGGTAGAGAACCTGTACCCAGCTCCTCTAACAGTCTGAACAAATTTTTCGTGTCCTGCAACCGCAATTGCCTTCCTGAGGCGTCGAATATGAACGTCAACCGTCCTTTCATCAAGATAGACATTGGCTCCCCAAACATGGTCTAGAATCTGGTCACGTGAGTAAACTCGTTCTTGGTGAGTAAGAAAAAACTGCAACAATCGGTACTCGGTTGGTCCAATCTCAACGGGTTCACCGCAAATGCTGACCCTATGGCTCTCTGGATCAAAAAGCATTTCTCCGACCTTTATTGGTTCGCTGGGTTCTGTCACTGTTGAGCGTCTGATGAGTGCTCTGATCCGAGAGACTAGCTCCTTTGGAGAAAAGGGTTTGGATATAAAGTCATCAGCTCCCGAATCTAGGCCAGTAATTTTACTATCTTCTGATGTTTTAGCGGTTAGTAAAATCACGGGGATCTTCTCCGTCAGAGGGTCTCTCCTCAGACGCCTCAACAACTCAAGACCAGTCGTCCCAGGCATCATCCAATCAAGGAGCACAACATCGGGCTGTGAGTCAATGATTATAGCGCGACCTTCCTGCGAATCACTTGCCTCAAGAACATTGAATTTGGCTGTCTCAAGAGCCAAGGACACCATCTCTCTGATGGCAGCCTCATCATCAACGATCAAAACCGTCTTTCTGCGCAACTCGGCTTCCTCTTGTGACATTAGATGTGGATTTCTCCTATATTAGATGTCTTTTTAATTTTAAACATATTACATTTAAGTGGCAGTAATATGACAGGTACTTCGACAAATCATTGATGTCTGCGTGAAATTATCGCACTTACTCGCGCGACAGACCGGCAAGCTAAGGTCGGTCATTTTTTTGTAGCCACAGAAACAAATTGCTTTTCCGGGCCATTACCCTTTTACTCAAGACCCCTCGTCTGTTAGGGTGCTAGTTGAGAAATCGAACCAGAAAACACAGATATGAATCAACAACAAATAGATGGCATGAATCCTAACGAGTTATATCGGGAGGAAAGCTATACAGATCAAAAACTCGGTAACATCCGAAAACTCATCCCGATCACTGCTGATGGCAGCGACGATGTTGGTCGACCCATTCAGTTTGTGGGCTCTGCGCAAATTATGAGCCCAATGGGCGCAATTCCCTTGAGTTTCGAGCTCGACGGAACGAACATCGGCGAAGCCGCGGGAGATTTTGCGGGTAAAGCTCAAAAAGCCATTGAGGAGGCCTCGGCCGAGATCGAGCGAGTTCGTCGCGAGCAAGCGTCGCAGATTGTTGTCCCAGGGCAAGGTGGCGGGAGCGGAATTATTTCTTAGCGTCTGCTGTCTGTAGGCTTCAATTCCTCGCTAGCTTCTATCAACTTGATCTTGTCTGAACGGCAGAGTTTTTTGATCTGTGCTTCTCTTTGACTAGCAGCGCTTCTGCTACCATGCTCTTCCGAAAATTTAATCGATACAGCTTTTCGCCCACGAAAATACCTTGCACCTCCCTTGCCCGACACATGTTGGCTGAACCTGCGCTCAAGATCAGTTGTAATACCAGTATAAAAGCTATGATCACTCGCTTCTATTATGTATACAAACCAGCTCATCTCACCGAAGATGGGTACCCTTAAAAAATTGAAAAGAAACAAATCTGGTGCAACTTCTCATGTTAACGCAAGTTTTCAGACCGAAAGAACTAAAATTAGGTCATGGGACAAAACTTTTTTTTGGCCTTGCCCAAATCAAGCCTGAAATGTTAAGAATACCCAATATCGATTTTCAGTAAGGAACTGATTTTACCCCATGAATGTAGACCTTCATTGCCACTCCACCGCCTCAGATGGTTCTCTGACACCCGCCGAGTTAGTTAAACTAGCAATCGAAAGAGAGGTAGATCTCCTATCTATAACGGACCATGACACCCTGAATGCCTACCATCATGGTTTAGATTCACTTCCGATCAACTTAGTTGCGGGTATTGAGCTGAGCACTTCATGGAGAAAATTTGATATACATATTGTTGGACTTAATATAGACGTTAACCACGAATCGATTTTGACCGCAGTCCAACTCCAAACCGATGCAAGAAATACCCGCGCAGCAAGAATTGCGAATAAACTAAAAGGTATAGGTATTCAAGATAGTTTGAAGGGTGCTCGCATTGAAGCAGGCTGCGGACAGATAGGCCGCCTTCATTTTGCTAGATATTTAGTGAGAATAGGCGCAGTAAAAACCATCCAACAGGCGTTTAAAAAATACTTAGGCAAAGGCAAAGCAGGCGATGTCAAAACTTCATGGGCCACGATGGAAAACGTTATAAATTGGATAGAACAAGCTGGAGGAACCGCAGTTCTTGCGCATCCGGTAAAATATGGGCTGACATGGACGACACTAAACTTATTATTATCTGACTTTAGGAATTTTAACGGCAAAGCCATTGAAGTGATATCTGGACGCCAAGACAAACATATAACGAGTGAATTAGCCTCATTGGCCAACAAGTATCAATTCTTATCGTCTTGCGGATCTGACTTCCATGTGGTGAATAAAGCATGGGCGGCCCTCGGCCAGGTAGAAAAACTTCCCAGTGCTTGTTTGCCTGTGTGGGACCACTGGTGATCAAGTCAAGAAATTTCAATTTCCCAGTCAATTAATGATGTGTATACTCCATGCAGGTCTTGGTTTGCAGACATAAGATACGTGTCAGATATCGGCGATTGATGTGAATTTCTTTCTATTTGTAGGTGAACAATGGTTTTTAGTCACCATGTTAATGGCGCTCATGTATGCCTATCTCCTGAACGAGCGCAAGAAAAGCGGTAAGGTAATTGGGCAACACGAATTAGTTAGCTTAATCAATTCAGGTGAAGCTTTGCTTGTGGATGTCCGGGCAGCCAATGACTTTTCTCAAGGGCATATTCAGGGAGCCATCAACATACCTCATACAAAAATGAGCAATCGCTTTGTCGAGCTCGAAAAAGAAAAATCCAAACTGGTCGTTCTAACCGATCAGTACGGACAACATGCGCCCTCAGCGGGCAAGCTGCTAATGTCAAAAGGATTCGAAGTGCGGCGCCTAAACGGAGGCATGATCGAATGGAAAGAACAAAATATGCCGGTTGTAAGGAAAAAATGACCACGTTGTTAACTCACAACCCAGAAAAAGGGTGATACCCAAAAATATGGAGGAATTGAGGCAATGGCTGACACGGAAGAAAACGACAAAAATCCGGCAATAGATCAGACCCCAGAAGAGCCAAGCTTTTCACCACAACGTCTATATTTAAAGGACTTATCGTTTGAAACGCCCAAGGGAACTGCACTATTTCTGCGGCAATGGGAGCCAAAGATTCAGCAAGATCTCAGCACCACGTCATCAAAGTTAGGTAATGATCTCTATGAGGTTGCTCTACGCATCACTATCACAGTGAAACAGGAAGAGGATGTGCTCTATCTGGTTGAAGCTGAGCAAGGTGGTATTTTTAAAATTATTGGTCTATCGGATCAACAACGCTCGCAAGTTTTGAATACAACCTGTCCGAACATTCTATTTCCATATGTTCGGGAGATAATTGACAGCACAGTGACAAAGGCGTCCTTCCCCCCAATTATGTTGCCGCCGGTTAATTTTGATTCACTTTTCATAGCAGCAGTAAAAAAAGCCAAGGAGGGTGAAAGTGCTATGCCGATTCAGTCAGAAAACCCTGTTGCTCACTAACTGCCGCTAGATTAACGCTAGCAGGGGGAATAATCGTCTGAAGCATGTTCCTGCAGCTTTCGTGTGAGGGTATTGCGACCCCATCCAAGTAAAAGCGCCGCATCTTTTTTTCTACCACCGGTGTGAGATAGGGCAGCATCCATCATCACTTTCTCAAAATCTGCTAAAGCTGTGACCATGATTTTTGAGGCGCCCGCGTTCAATTGGGACTCCCCCCAGCGCCGCAACAATTTCTGCCAAGACATATCATCAGATGCTGAACCCATCGCCTCCTGTGTAATCAGTTCTGGTGGCAAATCCGACAAAAGCACCTCGCGACCCGCAGCCATTGCAGTGAGCCATCTGCAGGTGTTCTCTAACTGCCTGACATTTCCCGGCCACGTCAATTCTTGGCACAACAGACTTACTTCTTGAGATAATATCTTTGGTTCAACATCAAGTTCTTGAGCAGCCTTTACAAAAAAATGGCGCATCAACATCGGTATGTCCTCCTTTCTCTCGGACAAGCGAGGCAGATGCATTCGAATTACATTGAGTCGATGAAAGAGATCCTCTCGAAAACGGTTTTGTTCCACCAGTTGCTCTAGATTTTGATGAGTTGCAGCGATAATTCGAACATCGACCCTGATAGATGTGTGACCGCCCACTCGATAAAATTCTCCGTCAGAGAGCACACGTAAAAGTCGGGTCTGTGCTTCAGCCGGCATATCGCCAATTTCATCTAAGAACAAGGTACCCCCATTTGACTGTTCAAAACGTCCTCGACGCTGTTGCGCTGCGCCTGTGAATGCGCCTTTTTCATGCCCAAATAATTCTGACTCTATTAAGTCATTGGGAATGGCCGCCATATTCAAGGCTACAAATTCATTGCCTTTCCGGGGGCTATGATTATGCAATGCTCTGGCAACAAGTTCTTTGCCAGTTCCTGATTCTCCATTTATAAGAACGGTAATATTCGAATTTGCGAGTCGCCCGATTGCTCGGAAGACTTCCTGCATGGCAGGAGCCTCACCGATAATTTCCTTAGACGCGGCGACAGTCTCAACAATACTTCCCTTTTTCTCTTTGGAAATGGCAATTGCTCTTTTCGTTACGGCAATCAACTCTTCTATGTCGAAAGGCTTGGGAAGATATTCAAAGGCTCCACCCTGATATGCAGAAACTGCACTATCGAGGTCAGAATGCGCAGTAGTGATGATAATCGGTATCTCTGGAAAGTTAACTTCTACTCGCTTCAAAAGAGCCAAGCCATCAGTACCCGGCATTCGGACATCGGAAATAATCACCGTGGGTCGTGCTTGAGTGAGGGCCGCTAGAAGATGATCTCCCCGTTCAAAACAACGGACGCCGATACCGGCGCGTGTCAAGGCCTTTTCCATGACCCAGCGCAGTGAGCGATCATCTTCAGCAATCCATATTTTTGAGGAATTTTCCATAGTCACACCTTTATGGGCAAGTAAATAGAAAAGCAGGTCTTTCCGGGTATCGAGTCGCACTCGATCGAACCTTCGTGACGAATAATAGCTGTCTGTGCGATGGTAAGGCCCAACCCCGCGCCTTCGCTATGACCGCTTACCATAGGGAAGAAAATGCGTTCCTTAATGATATGATCAATGCCAGGTCCGTTATCTATAACATCCACCCTGCAGACCACTTTTCGGCGTAAACCTGCAATAGTAAAGCTCTGTTCGATACGTGTTTTAATGGTGATTTTCGAATCTAATCGTTCACTCCGATCCAGCGCTTGCATAGCATTTCTTACAATGTTTAAAAAAGCTTGAATAAGTTGCTCTCGGTCACCTTGCAGGTCAGGTATGCTGGGATCATAATCTTTGTTGAGAACAATCTGACCCTTCGTTTCTGCCTCAAGAAGAGTCGCAACATGATCCAAAACTTCATGGATATTCAGGCTTGCTAGGGCTGGCAACTGGTTAGGGCCGAGAAGTCTATCAACTAGATTGCGCAGACGATCAACTTCCGTAACTATGATATTACAAAACTCTTGCGTCTCTGAACCCGCTAGACTGTCAATAAGCTCCTGTCGAAGGAGTTGTGCAGCGCCACGAATGCCTCCAAGCGGATTCTTAATTTCGTGCGCCAATCCCTTGATGAGATTTCTAGAACTATCTTGCGCAGATGAAAGTGCTTCCTCGCGATTAATACGAAGAAATCGGTCGATTCGTTGCATTTCAATTATTAAAAAGTTGGCATTCCCAAATTGGATTGGAGAAACGGAATAATCAACTAGACTCGATTCGCCGTCATGCAATTGAAGCGTTTCATGGCGTTTAGTATATGGCTGATTTATGCGCAGTGCATTTACCATTGCGCTTTTTGCCAATTCCACTTCACTGAAAAGTTTACAAACATCGGTCTCCCTCAGTTTTAAAAAGCTCAATTTAATTAAAGCCTCTGCAGCTATGTTTGCGTAACAGATATGCAAAACGTCGTTAACTAATATAACTGCCGTGTTAAGACTATCTAGTAAAGGTTGTCCTTCTACTCGCAACTCCATGATGACTACTCTTGTTTTGCAGGTGCAGAGATTGAATGTAATGAGTCAAAGCAATAACCAAGCCAACCTAAACAAAAAAGCAATTTTTCGATTTTTTTCTCGGTAAAGCCCGATATAACTAACTATTCTTTACTACATTATATCAGGAACTCTCTCTTAAGCGCACCAACATGGTGCACTCCGACTAGGCTTTTCTATTTAAAATTTAAGCATGGCACTTGTAAATTAAGGGCTGATAAAAAAACCCGCGACGTTAAAAACAACACGGGCCTTTTATAATTTTTCAGTACTGGTAATGTAGAAGTACCTCGTTACTGAAGTGCTTCTTTAGTAGTTTTAATGATTGCAGCCGCAACCTTGTAGGGATCAGCGTTAGATGCGGGCCTTCTATCCTCCAGCCTTCCTTTCCAACCGTCCTCTACAGTTCCAACCGGGATCCGAATTGAAGCTCCGCGGTCTGAAACACCATAACTAAACTCATTAATTGATTGGGTTTCATGATCACCAGTCAGACGTTGATCATTGTCTGCCCCATACACGCTGATGTGTCGCTCAATGTTCCTACCAAATTCATCACAAATCTTGCTAAAGAGTGACTCCTCACCAGACTCGCGCATGGGTCCATTTGAAAAGTTGGCATGCATTCCAGAACCATTCCAATCCAGCTTTCCAAAGGGTTTGGGATGATAATCCACTGCAAAACCATACTTTTCTCCGGTTCTTTCCAGCAGATATCGTGCCACCCAAGTTTCATCCCCTGCGCGCTTAGCTCCTTTTGCAAACACCTGGAATTCCCACTGCCCAGCCGCCACTTCAGCATTTATTCCCTCAACAGTTACTCCAGCCTCTAAGCAGAGATCAAGATGGTCGTCAATGCAGTCTCTCCCGAAAGTATTAGAGGCTCCTACTGAGCAATAATATGGTCCTTGAGGTCCGGGAAACCCTCCCGCCGGGAAGCCTGGGGGCAAGTTTGTGTCGATGTCTATGAGGAAGTACTCCTGCTCAAAACCAAACCAAAAATCGTCGTCATCGTCATCAATTGTTGCACGACCATTAGTTACGTGAGGAGTACCATCCGCATTAAGAACCTCGGTCATAACTAAGTAGGCGCTGGCTCGATCCGGATCTGGAAAAATAGCCACAGGTTTAAGTAAGCAGTCTGAGGCACTTCCATCAGCCTGTTCAGTGGAACTTCCGTCGAACGACCACATAGGACATTCTTCCAATGTACCACCGAAATCGTTTTCTATTCGAGTTTTACTCCTCAGGCTTTGTGTTGGCGCATAGCCATCTAACCAAATATATTCTAATTTTGCTTTCATTTTTGATGAGTCTCCAAAATTTTAACTTCATGTTATCTGTATCAGCCGCCGGAAAGTAGAAGGGTGGTCTGGCAAATCCCAATTTCTTTTAACCGCGATGTAGCCTATTGCAACCAGATCGTAGGCACCCTCTCGGTGCAATTGCCATGCCAAATGGCTTTAGATTGGAATTACATAATACTTTCAAGCACTGTAGCGCTTTCAGAGTTAATTTTTTAAAAAGGCAGAAAAAAATATAAACATAACAGCCTCAAAACGCCTTAATATAGTGCATACCGGCAACAAAACGCCCTATTATGGTGCGTTTTGCCTTTTCAAACTACTAAAAGTTTATGCCTTTACATAATATAGTTCCAAAAGTCCGCAAACGTTCCCTTATAATGCGCCACGAATTTACATTAAACCATTCTTCTATTCCAAGATCGCACTATGCAAACCCGGCCTCACCAAACCACAGCCATTAAATCCATAAGGAACATAGCCATTATCGCTCATGTTGATCATGGGAAAACCACTCTCATAGATAAGTTGTTATTGCAGACGGATACATTAGATAGAAAAAATGTCAACACTGAGCGCATCATGGATTCTGATGACCAGGAAAGAGAAAGAGGCATTACAATCCTCGCTAAAAACACTGCTATCAGATGGCGCAACTATCACTTAAATATTGTTGATACGCCAGGGCACGCCGACTTTGGTGGCGAGGTAGAACGTGTTTTGTCAATGGTTGACTGCGTATTACTGCTGGTTGATGCGGTCGAAGGTCCAATGCCTCAAACTAGGTTTGTCACTCAAAAAGCTTTTGAAACCGGTCTTAATCCAATCTTGGTAATCAACAAAATCGATCGGCCAGGTGCCCGACCAGACTGGGTTTTGGACCAGGTTTTCGACCTGTTCGACCGATTAGGCGGAACTGATGATCAGTTGAGTTTCCCAGTTATCTACGCTTCAGCAGTAAATGGTATAGCCGGACTGGATATTGATAACCTCGGCAATGACATGACTCCGCTCCTAGACCTTATCATACAAGAGGTGCCTGCTCCCTCTGTTGACGTTTCCGGACACTTTCAAATGCAGATTAGCGCTCTCGACTTCAATAGTTATGTCGGGGTGATCGGGATCGGGCGTATTTCGCGCGGCATATTGCAACCAAACTCGCGGGTGGTGGTTGTGGACAGGCATGGCCAGACACGTAAAGCCAGAGTCTTATCAATCATGAGCTATAAAGGCCTAGAGCGCATCGAATCGCCAATTGGATCAGCTGGACAGATTATCTGCATTACTGGAATAGAAAACCTCAACATATCAGACACACTTTGTGATCCCGAAAACATTGAAATGCTGCCACCACTTCGCGTGGATGAGCCAACTGTGCGAATGACATTTCAAGTCAATGACTCCCCATTCGCTGCTCTTGAAGGTAAGTTTGTGACCTCAAGAAATATAAAAGAGCGGTTGGAGCGAGAATTGATTCACAATGTAGCGTTGCAGGTCGAGGAGGGAGATACAACCGAAAAATTCATCGTTTCTGGCCGCGGCGAACTGCACCTTTCTGTGTTGATCGAGAACATGCGCCGAGAAGGTTTCGAGCTCGGCATCTCAAAGCCGGAAGTTATTCAACGCAATGTAAACGGCGAAATTCATGAGCCTTTTGAGCTAGTGTCCATTGACATCGAAAATGAGCATCAAGGGTCAATAATGAGAGAAATGGGGTTGCGAAAGGCAGAAATTGTTAATATTGAACCAGACCAAAATGATCGCGTTAAACTCGAATTCGTTGCTCCGTCAAAGGGTCTTATTGGATTCCGCTCCCAATTCTTATCAATGACTCGAGGAACAGGTGTTCTCTCTAGTGCATTTGACCACTATGGCTTAGCAAAATCGGGAGATCTTGGTACCAGGCGAAATGGGGCGCTAGTTTCAATGACATCAGGCAAAACGCTGGCGTATGCGCTGTTTGCTTTGCAAGATCGCGGTGAATTATTCGTCGGCCATGGCGTTGAAATTTATGAAGGACAGGTTGTCGGAATTCACTCTAGAAGCAATGATCTACCTGTAAATCCGACGAAAGCAAAGCAACTTACTAACATCAGAGCGTCTGGTAGCGATGAAAACCTTATATTATCACCTCACATTGAGCATACGTTAGAACAAGCACTTGAATTCATTGCCGAAGACGAATTGGTTGAAGTGACTCCATCTTCGATACGGATACGAAAAAAACTGTTAACCGAAAATGCACGCAAACGCGCACAAAAAGCCATAAAAAATCATTAAGAAGTCTGACATTCTGACCACCTAAAACAATACTCCAAATGATCATTTATAAAGCCCATTGCCTGAAGATATGAGTAACATATTGTCGGGCCAAAAAACTTAAACCCTCGCGCCATCATATCTTGACTGATCAACTGAGACATTTTCGTTTTTGAAGGAACTTGTCCGATATCTTGCCAACAATTAACGAGTGGCTCGCCCTTAAAAAAGTTCCACAGGTAGTCACTAAAACTACCAAA
Source organism: uncultured Cellvibrionales bacterium (assembly GCA_913044275.1). Classification (GTDB taxonomy): domain Bacteria; phylum Pseudomonadota; class Gammaproteobacteria; order Pseudomonadales; family Porticoccaceae; genus TMED48. The sequence goes on along the minus strand of CAJWMT010000008.1, from coordinate 1,583 downwards.
CTCTGATTGAACCTGCATGAAGCAATAAGCATTAATTTGAGCGCTCATTATTTTGGCCCTGTTGCGAACTATTCCATCTTCGTTCATCAAGCGAGCAAAGTCATCCTCGGTGAAACGACTGACAACCTCCACATTGAAATCCGCGAAAACACGTCGATAGTTTTCTCTTTTCCTCAGAACTGTGATCCAAGACAAGCCAGCTTGAGCGCCTTCAAGAACAAGAAACTCAAATAACTTCGTTTCATCTCTGCATGGAACCCCCCATTCCTCATCATGATAACGTTGATAGACGGGATCATTCCGATGCCATGGACAACTTTTTCGCTCCACAATACACCCTCAACTTGCATCTAAGAATTCAGATAATGCATTATATTCGCTGCGCTATTCGACTGAAACGCTGTGCGCGGCAATCAAGGCAGAAAAAGTGTAGGCACATATGATTGGACTTATTCAGAGAGTGCGATCGGCTCTAGTGGAAGTAGAAGAGCAAGTCATTGGAAGAATTGATTCAGGGCTAACTCTGTTCTTGGGCATTGAAAAGGACGACAAAAAATCGAATATTGATAGGCTTGCGCGAAAAGTCCTGCGCTATCGGGCATTCTCAGATCATACGGGAAAAATGAACCTCTCATTAGCAGACATCCAAGGAGGGTTGCTGATAATTTCTCAGTTCACATTGGCCGCAGACACTAAAAAAGGGTTAAGAGCAAGTTTCACATCTGCGGCATCGCCAATGGACGCCAAAGAAATCTATGAAACATTCGTCCAGACAGCTAAAGTGCTTCACCCTGCAGTTGAAACCGGAATTTTTGGCGCCGACATGCGCGTAACGCTTTGCAATGACGGACCTGTAACATTTATCTTACGTGGTTAGGATTTTAAACACTCGACCAATGTCGCTTGCAGCCCCTGAAACCCGCCATTACTCATAATGACCATGTGAGTGCCAGAGTTGGCAAACTCGAGGCATCGGTTGAGTAGCGTTTCACTCTGGTCTATCACCTCATAACTGACGGCAGACCCATCCATTGCTCGATGAATGCCCTGACCAACGCTGTTGTCACAGAACCACAACACGTGATCGGCAGACGCAACTGATGATCCCAGTCTCTCATTGTGCACCCCCAAGCGCATGCTCGCTGATCTCGGTTCAATTATCGCAACGATACGCGATTTACCGACCTTTTGCCTAAGACCTGTTAGTGTTGTCTCTATAGCTGTTGGATGATGCGCAAAATCGTCATAGAGTACAAAATCATCCTCATTGTAAAGTATTTCCATCCGCCTTTTAACGCCTTGGAAGCGACTTAGTATCTCACAACTGTTTTTGACAGAAACGCCAGCTTGATATGCGGCCATTACGGCCGCTACTCCATTATAGACATTGTGACGACCACTCAAAAGCCAATCAACCTTACCCTGCTGAAGTCCGCCGGGCGTGTCTTTCAAAATTTCAAATTTCGTGCTTTGATCCGCCACATGATACCGCCAATCTCCGACCAAGTGGCCATAGCGACTTTGATTGCTCCAACAACCTGCCTCCAAGACCGATTCAATCGCCTCATCACCTGCCGGAAAAA
>CAJWMT010000007.1:0-48734 GCA_913044275.1 uncultured Cellvibrionales bacterium | reverse complement strand
GGTTGATTAAAACGAGGTCTGCCACATCACCTTGATCGATGGTGCCGCCCTCAACACCAAACACATCGGCTGCATCCTTTGTCAGGCGCCTAACCATATAGCTGACATCACGGTCCCCCCCTTGAGATGCCAGCTTGAGGCTACGCAAGTTGACATCGTAGAACGCCATGTTGGTCAGGTGGGCCCCGCTGTCATTAAAGCCCGGTAGAAGAAAACGGTTCATAAGCAACTCGCGCACCGTCTCTATGTTGCGGTTGGCGGTAGTGGTGCTCCAAGTTAGATCTTTGTCAAAGGATCGTAGCATTTGCAGCATAAAGTCTCCTTCGTCTTCGATCCACCCGAATTCCTTTTGAACCGTTTGAAGCTCACCCTCTTGCATGTTTGGAGGAGAGTGGCCTGAATTGATTTCGTTTACCCGGTCGAGGACTGTCTGAAAATCCATTCCTTCCCAGCTAGTTTGCGGACACCGTTCCAACTGCATATCTGCGAGAGTCCGATTAAAGGCATAGTCCTCCAAATTTAATTTTCGCTTCAGGCGAGCAAGGGTCCAACCTTTCTTACCATTCATCCACATAGCCTTAAATGATTTGGCATAGTTCGGGTCATTGAGAATTGCGCGGCGACCTTCGCGATCCTCGAGGTCAGTTTCATTGAGGCGGCGCAGCTCCGGGATTTCTTCTGCCAGTGGCGTCACTGCACCATCTGCCCAAGTTTTAAACGGCGCGCCAAGGGCTTGCATGTGAAAATCTCCCTTGACTAGCCAAGAGTTGAGCAATCGGGACAAAATCTTAGCCAGACGGGCAAGGCGCCAGTTGTTTGCTATATCCAAGGCTGCAACCACAGTAGTGCGTAAGGGCTTGCCATGCAGGCGGCCGCTGGTTAGTAGAAACGTTTTTAATGTACCGATTACGCTGTCTTTTGGTGGGGTGGCTTGCCATAAGGCCCCTCGCTCTCGCACCACTCCCGCAAGCGCTTTGAGCTCTGAAAACTTGGAAAACTGGGTGGGAATGGTTTTTTCACAATGTGGTTGCGCCGCTAGATAATGGAAGGGCAGTGCATCGGTAGAGAGTCCCGCATAGCCAAGCTGAAGGCCTTCGCGGAGCGATTCTTTCATCGCCTCTAGCTCATAACTCGTTGGGTCGCGAGTGATACTATTTTCAAAACCCATTTTCTCTATGCGAAGCATTGAGTGGGGAAATAGCGCCACCACATTTGGGCCTAGGTTAAGCTGTTCCAGATGGTCTAGATAATCTCCCGGGCTGCTCCAACTAATTTTGTCGGCACAGTGGCGCAGCACATGTTTTGGAATATTTTCGACGCGGGCGTAGCAGCTAACTATAGGATCATTAGTTCCGTCGCGCTGGGCGCCAAAAGCGAGACCTAGGCTGCAGTTGGCAATCACCACGGATGTCGTGCCATGGCGCGTGGATTCTGGGAGTCCTGGGGCCAATTCCAATTCCAGATCGTAATGAGTGTGGATATCAAACAGTCCTGGGAGCAGCCAAAGGTCTTGCGCATTAATTACTCGACTGGCTTGGGTCGCATTCAGATTCTTCCCGCGAGCGATGATGTGGCCGTTAGCAATAGCGACATCCTCAATAACGGGTTGTTCGCCCCTATTAAAAACTTTCGCATTTTTAATCAATGTATCGAATGGTTTCGACTGGGTTTGAGTCATTGTATTGCTCTTGTAAATGCTAGTCGTCTGCAGCTCGGGTCAGGAAACTGATGATGCAGAGTATTGCATTAAGATTTATTTGACTCAAGAAAGTAAATGGACACTCGGACTGTTTTATATCAATATAAGATAAATCATCGAAAAAATACTATGGTATTAGCGCCCGTACAACCCAGTTTCAGAGCAGAACTATGGCGTTCACGTGGTGAATATCAATCGCTTCTGGGTCATCAAATTTTCTGCGTGGATAGTGGCGCAAATCAGTCTTTTAATTCGAGATCACCCACTGTATTGTTGCTCCATGGTTTTCCCACTTCCAGCTGGGACTGGCTAACAATATGGGAAGGTCTAAGAAAAAATTATCGGGTTGTTGCACTGGATATGCTGGGGTTCGGTTTTTCGGATAAGCCAAATAATCATAATTACAGTATCCACGGTCAGGCTGACATTGTCGAGGCATTGGTCAATGCAAAAGGGCTTGAGAATTTTCATGTGTTAGCCCATGACTATGGGGACACCGTTGCTCAAGAGCTTCTGGCACGCCAATTAGAGGGTATAGGCTCGGGAGAATGGCTGTCCTGCTGTTTTTTAAATGGCGGATTATTTCCAGAGACTCATCGGGCGCTCTTTATTCAAAAAATTTTGCTAAGTCCAATAGGTGGGTTGCTCAATTATTTCAATGGCTATGCTAGGTTCTGTAGCAGTTTCAGTTCGGTCTTTGGCAACGACTCTAAACCCTCCGAGCATCAGTTAAACGAATTCTGGTCGCTGATTAATTACAACAATGGAAAACATATTTTTCATAATCTAATTACCTATATGCGTGACCGCATGCATCATCGAGAGCGCTGGGTGTCCGTGCTGCAAAAATCCAGCATTCCTCTCGCGCTCATTAATGGTTCGGCGGATCCCGTTTCCGGCACCCATATGGTTTGCCGTTACAAGGAATTGCATTGCCGACTTGATTATTGCGTTGAGCTTTCGACGATTGGCCATTACCCTCATGTAGAGGCTCCTCAGGATGTGTTAACCTATTATCAGAAATTTATTCATGGCTCAAATTATTGAATCATTCCGTTAGGTAGCTGCAAAAAATTGCGCATTACCCAGTTGGATGTGTGCCTTTTTAGGAGGCCTCTGATCAGCAAACGCCGGTTCATTTGACACCGGAGTACTGCAAATGAGAGTCTGCTGGACATGCCGTTGCATAGCAATGATTGGAGAATCATCTGGAACTGCAATATTCTGCGTTAGAGTATCGCAAGCTGATACTTATCGATAACTGAATGTTACTCTGAGTTGAGATAGTTATCTTCTCGACTGACTTTGTGTGATCAGATATTGTTCATAGATATGAGGTGGCGAAAAAATGACAGACCGAGATAATCTCAGTTGGAAAGAATTTGAACGGGTTGACCTCAGAGTTGGAACGGTGGTCTCGGCAGAATTTTTTGAAGAGGCCATTAAACCGGCCATCAAGCTGAGTATCGATTTTGGTGCCGGAATAGGAATTAAAAAGTCCTCCGCACAGATCACGGATCATTATGAGTCAGAGAAGTTAGTTGGAAAACAGATTGTGGCAGTTGTTAACTTCCCGAAAAAACAGATCGGTGCATTCATGTCGGAATGTCTGGTGACGGGATTTGTGCAAAGTGGTGGGGACATTATACTGGCTATTCCCGATAAACAGGCCCGCAATGGCTCTCGTCTGGCTTAGACATAACACTGCGATTCACTAATGTGTCAGTCATGTAATTCTGAAAATCTGACTATGGTTATTTCGATCAGAACAGTTTAACAGGAGCTTTTTTGTCATGCGGAACAAAATCAACTGGCCTCATTTCGCCAGCTTCTCTTTGAAGTATCAAATATGATTGAGGACGCTTTTCCTAGAATTGCAAAGAACAATAATAAGGTTGCCTTAGTGGATTCCGATGGCGCCCATACATATGACAGCATAAATGCCAGAATAGCTTTATTCGCTGCGGGCATCCTTGAAGACAGGCAAGATTTGCAAGAGGAGCGTATCGCCTTTCTTATTCCAGCAAGCCTGAATTATGTAACTGCCCTCTTGGGCATTTGGCGCGCAGGTGGAATTGCGGTACCGCTAAATATCTCGTCCACAGAGGCTGAACTTGAGCATTATCTCGGCAGCATTGGTGTAACTCGATTGATTGCCGATGCTGAATGCCATGGCCAGCTCCTTAAGCTATGTAGGCAGCTAGGGATTAGACTTCTTGCAATTGATGAAGTGTTGGCTTTTGAGTGCACTGATCTACCTAGCCTTTCTCCGGAAAGGTCCGCGATGATACTTTTTACGAGTGGTACTTCCGATAAACCGAAAGGAGTGCTCACAACTCACAAAGCAATTCGAGCGCAAATTTTAACTTTGCTTGATGCATGGAAGTGGTCAAGGGAAGATGTTATTCCATTGTTTCTTCCGCTACATCATGTTCACGGCATCATCAACGTCCTATGCTGTGCACTGTGGTCTGGGGCCAAAGTGCATATGATGCCGAAACTTGATCTGGATGGAATTTGTTCCGAGGTGATATCGGACACCTATAGCATATTTATGGCAGTACCCACGATCTATGTGAAACTGATAGAGCACTTAGAACTCCTAGATATCGATGTCTCAAGAGCTATCGGAGATGGTTTTGGGCGAATGCGTTTAAATGTGTCTGGCTCTGCGGCCTGTCCGGTCAATGTTTTCAACCAATGGAAAGAGCTAACCGGGCAAATTCTTCTTGAACGCTACGGGATGACAGAGGTGGGTATGGCAATATCCAACGGCTATGCCGGAGAAAGACGGGCTGGGTTCGTGGGTAAGCCACTTCCCGGGGTAACAGTGAAATTGTTTGATGAATCGGATATACCTGTGACTGAGGAGAGTGCGCCCGGAGAAATTCGTATGAAAGGCGATACTCTGTTTAAGGAATATTGGAATAACCGAAAGGCCACACAAGAAGCGTTTAAAGATGGTTGGTTTTGCTCCGGCGATATTGCAGTTATAGAGGATGGCTATTTTCGCATAATGGGGCGATCATCAATCGATATTATTAAATCGGGTGGCTACAAGTTATCAGCGCTAGAGATAGAGGGTGTTCTCCTAACCCATGAGAATATAAGTGAAGTAGCAGTAATTGGCGTCCCTGACGATATATGGGGAGAGGCTGTCGTCGCTTGTGTCTGTTTACGTTCTGGTGCCGAGTTCGAATATGCAGATTTTAAGAATTGGTGTTCTCAAAGAATGTCTGCTTACAAAATACCCAAGCGAATAAAAGTATTAGATAGACTGCCTCGCAATCCCATGGGTAAAGTTATCAAGCCATCGCTAAATGAAAAGGTGTAATTGGTAACGTTCGCCCGTGATAAGCAATATAAAATAGCAAGCGAAAATCATACGATTACATCGGGCTAGCTTGCAGAAGCTGATTTTTGTTTTCGAAAAGATTTTGTTTTTCTTTGTGTTCTTCGGTTACTTTCTTTAGTTTTAGTGGGCTTCGGGTTCGTGTTTTTTCTGGATCGTTTGTTTTTTCTTGCCGCGCCGTCTTCATTTGTTAGTTGAGGCCTGTAAATACTTAATCGCATAGGTTTTGCGAAAATTTTCACCTTTTTTAAATGCTTTAGTAGTGAATTGGGCATTCCTTGTGGTAGATCTACAGTACTGAAGTTGTCATGTAGTTTGATAGCCCCTATATGACGGCTGGTTATCCCGGCTTCAGTAACTAATGTGTTTACAATATTTGACGCCTTGATTTTGTCATTTTGGCCTACTCCGAGGCGATAAGTAATCATGGGAATGTTATCGTCTCTTTTTTTAGTACTCGGTCGCTTTGATTTTGAAATTTCTGTCCGCTGATTGTATTTTTGCTTCGGATTGTTTGCTGCGTTTTCTTTGTGGTTTTGGTCTTTTCCACGAGGTGCAACAATATTATCTAATTTGGGAAAGAGTGGACGTTCCTTTTGATTTTCATAGGCTAATGCAGCGGCTATATCTGCCATTTCAAGCTCGTTTTCTGCCGCGAAGTTAGTAACTAGATGGCGGAATTTGTCCAAGCGGGGTGACTCCAGAGTCTTAATCAATTGATCAGTAAATTGCAGGATGCGCTTTGTGCTAACTTGCTGGTTAGTGGGCATAGTAAGCGGTGCAATGGATTGTCGCGTCGACTTTTCAATCGAGCGTAACAGGCGGGTTTCTTTGGGGGTGATAAATAAAATCGCCTTACCTTCACGCCCTGCTCGACCTGTGCGGCCAATACGGTGAATATAGGATTCATTATCATAAGGGATATCAAAATTAATTACATGGCTGATACGATCAACATCTAAGCCTCGGGCAGCAACATCAGTGGCTATCACAATGTCAATCTGGCCGTTTTTTAGCCGATTTATGGTCCGTTCTCGCAAGGCCTGACTGAGATCACCATTCATAGCAGCTGAACAGAAGCCTCTAGCCTCCAGACGCTCGGCAATATCAATCGTGGAAGACTTGGTGCGAACGAAAATAATCATGCCATCGAAGGTTTCCACTTCGAGAACCCGAGTTAGGGCATCCATTTTTTGATGACTTTTTACAGTGATATATTTTTGTTCAATCTGTTCTACGGTTTTTGTGGTGGTTTTAATACTGATCTGTTCTGCGTTTCCTAAGTATTTCTTGGAGATATCCCGAATTTTATTTGGCATAGTTGCTGAGAAAAGTGCCCGCTGGCAATTAACTGGCGTTTGAGAAAGAATGGTCTCAACATCATCAATAAAGCCCATTCGCAACATTTCGTCTGCCTCATCAAGAATGAGTCCCTTGATTGTGCTCAGATCGAGGCTTCGGCGACGTAAGTGATCAAGTATTCGGCCCGGAGTACCTACGACCACTTGAACTCCGCGTTTAAGCCCACGCAATTGAGCAACGATATCGGCGCCACCATAAATTGGTAACACACGAAAGCCGTTTATATGCCTCGCATAGGTCTGAAAAGCTTCAGCAACCTGAATGGCTAGTTCTCGGGTAGGCGTCAGCACAAGAACTTGCGGATTTTTCTGCTTATCGTCAATTTGACTAAGAAATGGGAGAGCGAAAGCCGCTGTCTTTCCAGTGCCGGTCTGCGCTGTACCCATCAGATTCTTCTTTTCCATTAGAATTGGAATGCTTTGTGCCTGGATAGGTGATGGTTGCTCGTAGCCTAGCTGCTTAACGGCCCTCAGAACTGGGGCAGAGAGGCCCAGAGATTGAAAATCAGTGGATGACATTTGGTTGCCTATGGTTTGCGTGCTAGCCCCCAGATTGAGGGAGGAAGCGGAGTATACGCCCCAGTCGTTCAGATTTATAGGATTTTCCGGAATTTAAATTCTCGCCGCAAGAACTCTGGATAATCGTGTCAATAAGTACCTACTTTGGTTAGCTGTTGTAATTATTAAAAAAATTCCATTATCGCGAACCCATTCTCACGAATCATTAACTTCCTTGTCGATATGAATCGGAAATTGGCTGAATGGAGCTCGAGGCGCCCATCTTGCTCGTCATCTCGAATTCACGATGATGGAGTAGAGTTGCATGGTAGTCTCCGGGTTGTCGGTTTTTCCCCAAGGGCTTGCTATAGTCTTGATAGGCTTTAGTGTGCCAAAAGCGAGTCGCTGCGCAGGCTGGTGGGAAACGAATTATGATTTTGGCTAAATTGGTTTTGAGGTTGCCTTCTAGCGCATGACATGGCCGAGGATCATTAAGATAATAACCAAGTGCTCCCAGATGAGGACCCGCATCTTTGATAGCTTTGCCATAGATTTGCATCCGATCAACCGAGAGTTTTGCCTGATGCAACCATAAGTACCAGACCATCTTCTGTGCATTCAATTTTCGAGGTGTCTATTCTGATTATATCGAGAGACGCAAGACCCGTGGCTGAGTTCATAGTAGATATGGTCTTTTTTCTTGCGCGACTAAAAAATGTTAGTGTCTCACTCATTATCTATCTTTCAGATCTCTAATCGAGATGGGCCATTAAATTCTACTTTATGAGTCTGCAGACTAGCACGCTCTCTTTGCTTTGATTGTCTAGAAGTCCTATCAGCGCCCTCATTTTCTGTGCTTGATTGTTCTAGTACAAAGTATCGTGCGCTTGGCAATAATTCCCCCAGATCTGTTAAACTGCTGCCCTGAAATGAGAGCTAATTCCTCAGAGAGACACGCCAGTGCGTAGCAAATGAGCAATGGATCGTTATGGTTGAGCGTTTGCATTCGCCTTGCTCAATGTCACTCAGAAAGTGGTATATCCAATTATCTATGCTTCAGGGGAGGCATAAAGTGGTAGAAATATGTCTTGGAAAACTCCCAAAAATTTGCTGATTGCGATGACAGTTGCTATGACCATCGCTTTCGCTACTTGGATGGCCTTGCTGAATAACTTTGTAATTGATAGAGCTGGCTTTACGGGTGTCGAGATTGGCATATTACAGAGCGTTCGAGAAATACCAGGATTCTTGGCCTTTACTGCCGTATTCATACTGCTGATTATTAGGGAACAATTTTTTGCTTACCTATCTCTAGCTCTATTAGGAATCGGAGTGGCCATAGCGGGTTATTTTCCTTCCGCAATAGGACTATATCTGACTACTTTCTTGATGTCCGTGGGTTTTCATTACTTTGAAACAGTGAAGCAATCATTGTCATTACAGTGGTTGAGTGTTGATGAAGCACCTAAAGTATTGGGCCAGTTAATTGCCGCGGGGTCTATTACATCCTTGCTTGTCTATAGTTGTCTGTGGTTATTTCAAGGCTATTTCGGGGTAAGTTATAAGGTCATTTATCTCTTCGGAGGTGGCCTTTGCCTCACGTTAACCGTCTGGACTTGGGCAGTCTTCCCTAGATTTGAGTCCACCGTGGTTCAGCGAAAAAACCTTGTGCTACGAAAACGCTATTGGCTTTATTACGCTTTAACCTTCATGGGTGGAGCTAGGCGCCAGATTTTCGTGGTTTTTGCTGGATTTCTGATGGTGGAAAAATTTGATTACTCGGTTAGTGATGTTGCAGCTCTTTATCTTATTAACCATGTGTTTAACTGGGCCTTTGCCAGTCGAATTGGCGCTTTGATAGGTCGCATTGGCGAGCGTCGAGCGCTAACGTTTGAGTACTGCGGGCTAATGTGCGTATTTACGGCATATGCCTTTGTGGATAACGCTTCCTCGGCGGCGGCGCTCTATATCCTTGACCATCTGTTCTTTTCGCTCGCGATAGCGATTAAAACCTACTTTCAGAAAATTGCTGATCCGGCCGACATGGCGTCTACCGCAGGCGTAGCTTTTACCATTAACCACATTGCTGCGGTGATAATACCCGTATTATTTGGTTTCATCTGGTTAATATCGCCTGCGACGGTGTTTTTAATAGGGACTTCTATGGCGGCAATCAGCTTATTGCTTGCCTTGAATATTCCAACTTCGCCATGTCCCGGAAATGAAGTTGTCGTCGGTAAAATGCCGGCTGCGATTGCAACCCAAGGGAGTTAAAGGTGGTGTTGTGTAAATCCCCAAAAGATATATATTTTTTAGTTAACTAGAATCATCATCTTTAACATAGCTGTGGGTTGAACCAAAGGACCTTGCTTTGAAGAGACCAAATATTAAAACGTCGTTTAGCATGTTTTCAGACAGTAATGAGTCAGCCTTGAACTCGTGATAGTTTAGTCTTGACAGACCTAAACCTAAACCTAAACCTAAACCTAAAATAATAATGATCTCTTTAAAAAATCTTCAATTGCGTCGAGGTACAAAACTTCTCCTAGATGATGCAGATCTTACAATTCATTCAGGTCATCGTGTAGGAATTACGGGTATGAATGGATGCGGTAAATCAAGTTTTTTTGAGTTGCTTTTGGGTAAAATCCTTTTAGATAGTGGAGATTTAAGTATTCCTGCTGATTGGCGAATATCACATATGGCGCAAGAGTATATCGCTTCAGATCGGACCGCATTGGACTATGTTTTGGATGGTGATTTGGTATTGCGTCAAACCGAATTGGCTATCGAAAAAGCGCTTGAGGATGGGGACAATGATCGTTTGATAATTGAATACGGAAAGATGGATGATATTAATGGTTTTAATGCGCATTATCTTGCAGAGCAATTAATGCAAGGTTTAGGATTCCATCAATCCGAAATAACTAGTCCCTTGAAGAGTTTTTCAGGTGGGTGGCGGACGAGACTAAATTTGGCTCAGGCGCTTATGAGACCGTCCGACTTATTAATGCTTGATGAGCCTACCAATCATCTAGATTTGGATGCTCTGTTATGGCTCGAGCAATGGCTGTCGAGATATGCGGGTACCTTGTTAATAATTTCGCATGACCGAGATTTTATGGACAATGTGGTCCAGGAAGTTGTGAATATAGAAGATTTAAAGCTCGTCAGTTATAAAGGCAATTACTCTGCGTTTGAGGGTGCGCGTGCCGAGCGAATTTCTCTCCAACGAGCAAACTTTATAAAGCAGGAAAATCGCCGAAAAGATATTGAAACTTTTGTGGCTCGGTTTCGCTATAAAGCCTCAAAAGCAAGACAAGCTCAAAGTCGCATGAAGGAGCTTAATAGGATGCAAAGCGTTGCGCCGGCTCATTTCAATTCACCTTTTTATTTTAAGTTTCCCAAGCCAAAAAAATCTTTCAGCTCGCTTGTTAGTATGAATAGCGCAGCGCTTGGTTACGGAAAAAAAAGAGTATTAACCGAGGTTAATTTTGAGCTGCAGCCGGGGAGCAGAGTAGGTTTGCTAGGTGCTAACGGTGCTGGCAAAACGACTCTCATAAAGTCTTTGACAGGCCAACTCGATTTAATAGCTGGAGAGCGAGTATGGGGACGTAGTCTCACCATAGGTTACTTTGGTCAGCATCAAATCGAGGAGCTAGATCTGCAGGCAAGTCCCTTTTTGCATTTGCAGCGAATCAATCCTGATGCATCTGATCAGGAGATCAGAAATTTTCTGGGAGGATTCGATTTCCATAATGAGAAAGCGTTGGATCCCATCCTAAAATTCTCCGGAGGTGAAAAAGCGCGTTTGGCTCTTGCTATTCTCGTTTGGAAAAACCCAAATCTGCTACTCCTGGATGAGCCTACTAATCACCTCGATCTGGACATGAGGCATGCCTTGGCAGTGGCTTTGCAAAGCTTTTCGGGAGCTCTCGTGCTTATTTCTCATGATCGTCACCTAATGCGAAGTACCATTGATCATTTTTATCTGGTCGCTGAGGGCCGTGTGTGCGAGTTCGATGGTGATTTGGAGGATTATCAAAATTATCTGGCGGATCTATCCGATAAATCTTATAAAAAGGGTGAATGTGATCTAGCATCGCATGTAAATAAAAAAGTCGCGCGACAAGAAGCTGCAGAGCATCGTCAATCGTTTGCCCCTTTAACTAAAAAGATCAGATTGCTGGAATCTGAAATTGACAACACAAATGCTATCTTGCGTAGCATTGAACTTAAGTTGGCTAATCCAAGCGTTTACGAGCCCGCCGAAAAAGACATATTGAAAAAACTTATTTCTGATCAAGCGCTAACGAAGTCAAATTTGATTGATTTGGAAAGTGAATGGTTGGACAAACAAGAAATATTGGAAAGTAAAAAGAAACTAAGGAATTAAAAATAAGTGCCTTTGAAAACTGAAAAGTATACGGTATTTATCTGACCACTAGGTCTTACTTGCGGAGCTTCACTGCTGAACAATAAACGCTTTTTCTGCAGACAGCTCAATACAAGCGATTGTCCTGCAAGAACAAATTTGGCGTTGTCATCCAATGTTGAATGCATCCCTATAGGCTCCTGATGAAAGTTAAACTTCCGATGCTAAACTCAAATCACCACTTTTAGTAAGTTAGAAGTATGAAAAAAAGCGTATTTTTTGACTTCTTCAATCGTCAATCTGACACGGGTTTCAAAGTACTCCTGAGTGATGGCTGTGAGAACATAGATTACATCAATTGGAATGATTTTCTTTTACCCGCTTGCTATGGAGACTCGCAGGAAGAATATCAAGCCATTCGAAATGAGTGTGCATTATTTGATGTTTCGCCCATGCGAAAGATACATCTATCTGGTAAGGCGGCTGGCACTTTGCTTGACACTGTTTTGACTCGCCCAGTAAGCGCTATGCAATCAATGCGCGGCGGGTATGTCGCTTTTTGTGACGTCGACGGCATTCTTAAAGATGATTCGATCTTATACAAGTTCTCTGACGAGCGTTTCCTCTTAATGCCATCTGATATTGATCACAGTTTGCATTTCGATTCTATTCGAGAAAAATTATGCATTGATGAGGATGACGTCATTATTCAGGAGTGCACCCATGAATGGTCAGGCCTTGCTGTTCAAGGTTCATTGTCGGCGACTGTTCTGCATGCAATGGGTTTCGACGATGTTGAATTAATCAAGCCTTTTGAGTTTGTCGAGATCTCACTTGACGATTCGGTCATCCAGTTGGCACGGATGGGCTTTACTGCAGACTTGGGTTATGAGTGTTGGTTTAACCCCTCTTTGGTAGGAGAACTGATAACTCGTATCGAGCTAGCTCGTCGTAAATTAGGAATTCCATTACCTGGATATGGCCTTGATGCGTTGGAGGTCTGTCGTCTTGAAGGTGGCTTTGTGGTTGCCGGTTGGGATTTTTCGACAGAACTGGATTTGGACCTGGACATGAAGCGGTCACCATTTGAGGTAGGATTGGGTTGGATGGTAGACCTAGAAGGTGAGAACTTCGTGGGCAAAGCTGCGCTTCAGCTGGAACAGAAAAATGGACAGAAGTGGTTTAAGAGAACAATAAAAGCTGATATTGACCTAGATTTGGAAGACGTTGGTCAACTGTACGCAAACATTGATGATGAGGAGGTCTGTATCGGGATGGTCACTAGTTCTGCTTGGTCTTGGGGTTTGGGCAAGTTTATAGGTAATGCCTCGGTCTCGTCTAAGTATAAAAATCTTGGAGAGGCTATTCTTGTTGGGGCAAATGGCGAAAAATATATCGTTACGCTCGGTCGCGAGCCTCATTTGGAACTGGTTCGCCGAAACGAAATCCCCGCTAAACTAGAAAAGCATCCATGAATAGGGTAGATACTGCATAGAGCTGCTTTTTCGACGTTGTGGAATGGTCAGGACCAATTGCCGGCGAGATACCTTTTTGTGTAACCGGAGAGTTATTAGATAGGTTACACTTCGCAAAACAAAGCCACTTGACAGGTGTTAGGTTTTAGACTGATAGTTTTTTTAGTCATTGTTGCAGTAGGAATGGTTCTTGCCTCATGAACATCTGTGGTGACCGCATGCCGAATCACCAGAATGTCAGTGGAATTATTGTAAGTTCCAATATTTAGTTGAGTAAGCATGAAAGCATATGATGCGATTGTTATAGGAGCTGGCCACAATGGCCTTACCCATGCCGCCTTCCTATCTAAAGCAGGTCTCAGAGTCTTGGTTTTGGAGAGGAATGATTACATCGGAGGTGCTACAGCCAGTTTAGAGTTGCATAAAGATTGGCGATATTCCAACTGCTCTTACGTCTGTAGTCTGTTTAGACCGGAGATATACCAAGCGCTTGATTTAGGCCGTCATGGTTTGGAGGTGGTGCCGTTGCAGGGGAGCGTAACATTCAAACGCGATGGAGATTATTTTGGGAGCTATCATCAGTCTAATGTGAGGCGAAGAGAGATTGCCAGGCACTCGAAACGCGACGCAGATGCATCAATCAGATTCGATGCCGATCTCATGAAGTGGTGTCGGTTGATCAGAGGTTTTCTTCTGCGAACACCTCCAGATCCTTCGTCTTTTAAGATTCGGGACGCCATGGAGTTTGCTTATCTTCTCAAAAGTTTCCACAGCCTGAGTGAAAGTCAGATATATGAATTTATCAGATTCTTTACAATGTCAATTGCCGAATATCTCGAGCAGTATTTCGAAAATGACACGATTCTGGCACATTTTTCGGGTGGAAGTATTATCGGTACTGGTCTTGGCGTCTACTCGCCAGGAACAGCCTATGTGCTGCTTCATCATGCGATGGGTGATGTGGATGGTAATGTCGGTTCCTGGGGATTTGCTCGTGGTGGAATGGGTTCAGTTTCTTCGGCGCTCGCATCATCCTTGCGCGCCGTTGGAGGCGAGATCCGAACAAATGCCGAGGTTGTAAGTATTTCTGTAAAAAGGGGGCGAGCAACTGGCGTGGTATTGGCTTCTGGAGAGGAATTGTCGGCCCGAGCAGTCATTTCCAACCTCGATGCGAAAAGAACATTCTTGGGCCTGCTCGATTCATGTGATTTGCCGGATGACTTGGTGCGGCGAGCAAGGAATTTTAAGATCCGTGGATCCTCCGGAAAGGTAAACATTGCCTTAGATGGCATGCCTGACTTCCCAGCCTTGCCTAAAGGTTCGCCGCTCACGCTCGGCCACATGCATTTCACGGATACATTGGAGCGCCTGGAGCGAGCATACGACGACTGGAAGGACGATCGATGGTCCCAAGATCCCTATGTAGATATGGTTGTTCCGACGCAATATGACCCCAGCATGTCGCCACCGGGTAAGCACATGATGTCAGTGTTTGTCCAATATTGTCCCGTGGAAGCTGAAGGCGGATGGACCGATAGTAAAAGAGATGCCTTCGGGGCCGCAGTTATAAATCAGATAGCGGACTATAGTCCCAATTTTAAAGATTTGCTGCTCCATGCTGAGATTCGCACTCCACGCGAGCTAGAGGCAGAAGTCGGATTGACGGAGGGTAATATATTTCAGGGTGAGTTAACACTTGACCAATTGATGTTCAACCGCCCATTCCCCGGCTATGCGCAATACAGGGCGCCGATAAAAAACATGTATATGTGTAGCTCTTCAAATCATCCGGGGGGAGGAGTGATGGGTGCCCCCGGGGCGAACTCGGCACGAGAAGTATTAATAGATTTTGGCAGGTCAAGTACTACTCCAGAGGATTTCGGAGATGACTAAGCGTCCTTCAGTTATAGTCATTGGCTCTGGGCATAATGGAATGGTTTGCTCCAACTATCTGGCGATGGCAGGCTATAAAGTAGATGTTATGGAGGCAAAAGAGTCTTTCGGTGGCGGCGCGGGAGAGTTTGAATTTGCAAAGGACTTCCGCGCCCCGGGACTGGTTAACGCAGCATATGGATTAAATAGAAAGATTTATAAGGACCTTCAGTTATCGCCCCAAAGTGAAAAAGCTGCTAAAAAGATTGATTGCGTTGCTTTAGATGTGAAGGGAGAGCATTTGATCTTGACTCCAGATGGTGTGTCCGGTCATAAGATTTCTGAAGCAGATATCGGTGCCTATAAGAAATTTAAGAAAGAGTTCACGAGCTATGCAAAAGCACTTGATCCGCTTATGACTGAGAGACCTCCGCGATTAAAGAATATGGATCGTAAGGATAAAAAGACTCTTGCAAGGCTTGGTTGGAATTTGCGTTTTGGATTGGGTACAGATTCAATGCGAGAATTTCTTCGAGTAGGTGGGATCAATATTTATGATGTTCTGAACGAGTACTTTGACAGCCGGCATTTAAAGGCCGCACTTGCTGTGGATGCAGTAATGGGGCAACACATGGGTCCGAGAACTCCGAACACTGTATTAACCTACATCCATCGTGTTTGGGCTCAGACTCATGCAACCTCCGAGCTGTCGACTGGTAAAGATATATTGCAGGCGCTTTACAACTCGGCTGATTCAGCTGGGGTGCGTTTTAGACCTAATTCGAGGGTAAGGCGGGTGTTGGTGGATCAAGGTCGAGCGACTGGTGTACTGCTCGAATCTGGCGAGGAGGTGTCAGCGTCGATTGTAGTATCCAATGCAGACGTTAAAACAACGTTCCTAGAACTTGTGGGCGCGCAGAATTTAGATGCTATGTTCTGCCATAGAATCGACAATATTCGTTGCGAAGGAAACGTAACTAAGATATTTTTCGCTGTGAGGGCTTTGCCTCAATTTCGAAATCTCGATCAGAAAAACTTACGGCATAGACTTCTGATTGCTCCAAATCAGCGTTATGTGGAGCATGCATTTAACCATTCCAAGTATGGGGAATGCTCAGAAAACCCTGTCTTAGAGATTACTGTTCCTAGCTTGGCGGATCCAACTTTGGCACCAAGTGGTTTTCATGTTGTGTCGGTTTCTGCGACATATACTCCTTGTGCCCCTAAACAGGGCTGGGACAGTCTGAGAACCGTTTTCCTAGATAATGTATTGTCTACCATAGAACAATATGCGCCAGGTTTTTCCGAGAATGTTGAGGCAAGCAAATTGCTGACGCCTGCAGATATTGGCGTAAACTATAATAACGTGGGAGGGCACTGGCATCATGGCGAGTTGAGTCTCGATCAGTCTTTTATGATGCGACCTGTATTTGGAGCTTCACAATATGATACCCCGATCGAGAGACTTTTCCTTTGTGGAGCTGGCACTCATCCTGGAGGGGGTATTACAGGAGTGCCTGGTCACAACGCGGCCAATCGAATACTTGAATTTGGAGGACCTGTATGATGCGGTCGTCATCTGCAAAGGCTGGTCCAGATCACGTCGATTTTAAGGAAGTTCTAGCTCCGACTCCTTTCCAAGATCGGGTAGACAGCTATTGTCTTACTCAGGACTGGGAGTCTTGGAATGGGTACAAAACAGCAAAAACTTATGACACCCTAGCTTCAGAATATTTTGCAATTCGAAGTACCTGCGGTGTTATGGATCTTACTCCCATGGAAAAGTATCGAGTGGGTGGTCCCGATGCGCTGCATTTTCTAAACAGATTGGTAACAAGAGATGTATCAGGACTTCAACCAAACCGCGTAACTTACGTTGTGTGGTGCAATGATGGCGGAAAGGTCCTTGATGATGGTACTATTTTTAGCCTTGGCGGGGGTGAGTATCGTCTTTGTTCCCAACACCATCAATTGGACTGGCTTTTAATATCGAGTTTAGGTTTCGATGTCACCATTGAAGAAGAAACACATTCAATAGCGGCGCTAGCTGTCCAAGGCCCTACATCTTATTCCGTTTTGTCAGCTGCAGGCTTTCAGGATCTTAATGGGCTAAAACCTTTTAGAATTATCAATGCTCGTGTAAATGGCATCGAATGCATGGTATCCCGCACGGGCTTTACAGGTGACCTGGGTTACGAGATATGGACTGATCCTTCTCATGCCTCAGCTATTTGGGATGCGATCTTTGCTCTTAAGGAGCAGGGGCTTTTCGATATCCGACCAACTGGCTTGGGTGCTCTCGAAATGGTTCGGATAGAGGCGGGCTTTATCTTGCCGGGAGACGATTTCAACACTGCCGAGACAGCTATCAGAGCAGACCACGATCGCTCGCCTTATGAGCTTGGTTTGGGATGGTTGGTGAACCTTCAAAAATGTTATTTTACAGGAAAACGAGCGCTGGTTGCGGAATTTTCCCGGCCGATTCGGCGTAGGTTAGTCCGACTTTCCATTGAGGGGAATAAGCAGCCCAAGGATGCTTTTTTGTATGACCGCAAAGGGGGTGGCAGGATAGGAACCATCAAGTCATGCGTTTGGTCACCGATTCTTAAAACGAATGTTGCGATGGCAGATATTGAATATGACAAGGGTGCGCCACCAAAACAGATCTGGGCTGAAATCTATTATCAGAAAGAATTGGAGTGGCGCGCCACATGGGCGCAATGTCACCTGTCTCGTAAGCCTTTCTGGGTTCATCAACGAAGCTCTGCGACGCCCCCGCAAAAATATTAATGACTAATTAACTTCTAGGTGGATGATGATTGCCGTGCGATGTGAATGCAGCAAAATAAAATATCAGATTGATTCAGTCATAACTGACTTTAGTCATTGTCATTGTAGTCAATGTCGGCGTCTGCATGGAGCGGCTTTTGCGTCATTTGGAGGAGTTGAGAAGGCCTCTTTTAGTCTTCTATGCGGCCAAGCTTACCTTGCCAATTATGCTTCCTCAGACACGCATACGCGAGTTTTTTGTCGGAATTGCGGGTCCAATATCTCAGTGGCTCTTACCGATGAGCCAGATACCTATTATATTGCCATGGGCACTATTGATGGTGACCTGAATCTCCCGACTGCTTATCATATTTTTGTGGGCTCTAAAGCGCCTTGGCATAAGTTTCATGATACGTCCGAGCGATTTGACGCATTTCCCAGCGAGGGATAGAACTTGAAAAATCTTGCTCTTAACATAATTGAGTTATTGAGGAGCAATACTAGGCTTATGACTGCGCTAACAATCATCTTTACTATTCCAATTACGGTCGAAGCCTCCAGAAATCAATCCAGTTAGTTCAATGAAGTCGAATGCTACTCAGTTTGAAATTAACACTTTAGGTACTCGGCGGTATTTCAAATGGATTGTCTATGGACTTCTATTAATCAACTTTGGCTTTTATGTGCGATATGATTGGATGATTGCCGGCCATACACTCAATAGCAGCAGTACTATTTTGGATTGGACCAGGGCGTATGCCGTGACTATAGACGAGAGTGCGTGGATGATCCTTCTCATACTTTTTGAACTGGAAACTCGCTTCATTAACAATTCTCTGTCGCCCATCAAGGCGCTTATTATGCGGGCCGTGCGAATAGGTTGCTATGTTTCTATAGCGCATACCCTTTATGCCTACGCTGTTTACGTTGAGGAGTTAAGCAGACCTCAGTTAATCGAAGGTGTTTCTGATCTATGCGAGTTAGTCGGTGATGGGGCTTCGTATACCTATAACTTGATATATACCACGCTGAGTACTGAAAATTGTGCCGAGCTATCGGGTGCAGAGGATTTCTTTTACATTGACCCTCCAACATTTTCAATTGTTCAAGATGCATCTGGATTGGCAATCGAGCGGGAGTTGGCATGGATTGATTTGGCTGAAGCCATTACTTGGCTATTGATTTTATTTTCAATAGAACTAGTTGTATTGTTGCAAGATCATAAAGTTTTCGATGGAATTTTATTTCGAACTATCAATGGTTCCAAGTTTATTCTTTACTCGCTACTTTGGTGCGCGATTGGATACTGGATCTTTAGAGGGCATTATATGTTCGCATGGGACGAACTTGTTTGGATAGTAGGGTTCATAGTTATTGAAGTGAACATGGTTGAACGGCACAAAAACATGTTTTCCACGAGGACAATATAGTGCAATTTAATGAGTTTTTTTCTACCCCTACAGGATCGGTAGCGACTAAGATTTTTATTGCCGAATCTTCGCTATCGCCCATTGATGAGTAGGCCAATTAGCTTTGACAAGTCCTGATGTAATTATCATAGGCGCTGGCCATAATGCCATGGTTTGTGCCGGTTATCTTGCCCAGAAAGGTAGGTCAGTTTTAATCATTGAGCAGTCTAATCATTGCGGGGGGCTTGCATCTACCAGGGAGTTCTTTCCCGGGTTTAAAGCCTCCGTCGCGCATACTATCCAAAACTTTTCATCAAAAGTGATAGATGATTTATCTCTTAAGAAGCACGGGCTAGACTTATCGCAATCTCCTCTGCAAACAATAGGGCTGAGTAGAGATGGGGAGTGCGTCAGGCTTGATAGTTCAAAAGATAAACCTAGAGTCTCTGGGCTCGATGGAAAGGATGAAGAAGCCTATGCGAGATATATGGCGCGCATGCAAACCTTTGCAGATATGCTTAAACCTTTTTGGCTTAAGACTATCCCGCGAATCGGATCTGCTAACCTGCAAGATATGACCACCTTTTTGGCCTTAGCCGTCAAGTTGCGTCTTTTAGGAAAGGATGAGATGGGCGAGTTCATGCGTATAGCCACTTTGCCGATTCGTGATTTGATGGATGAAAACTTCGAAAGTGATTTGCTCAAAGCTGTCCTGAGTTGGGATGGCCTTCTGGGTTCGAAGATGGCGCCACGATCTCCTAATGCCACCGTTCTTTCTGTCCTCTATAAAATGACTGAAAATGATGCTGGAGCGCCTAGGATACCCGTGAGTGGTATCGATGGACTAGTAATGGCTTTGTATAAATCTGCTCTGTCGTTGGGTGTCGAATTCAAACTAGGCCAGCCTGTTGCTCGAGTGCTGATGGAAGCTGGTGATCACGGTGTTAAAGCTGTTGGGGTGGTTTTAGCTGATGGCGACGTTATTCATGCAGGTAAAATAGTTTCCGGGGTTGATCCCAAACAAACTTTCATTGATTTGGTTGGGGTCGAGAACTTGGAGATCGGTTTTACAAACCGGATCAACCGATTACGTTGCGATGGGTACGTTGCCAAGTTGCATTTGGCACTGGATTCCCTTCCAGTTTTTGCCGGGTTAGACAGCCCGTTAGGGAGGCTGATTCTGGTTTCAAATATGGATAGCATTGAATTTGCATATGATGATGCTAAGTATGGGGGGTTCTCAGATAGACCAATCATGGAGTTGATATTGCCGACCTTAAGTAATCCAGACATGGCGCCAGAGGGGAAACATATTCTATCTGGTCATGTGATGTACATTCCTCACCACATTAAAGGGGGGTGGACAGAAGAGGCTCAAGATCGCCTTTATCAAAACCTGATAGAGTTACTTGAGCACTATGCCCCAGGTATTCGCGAGCAGATCATCTTTGGTGAGTTGTTGACGCCCAAAGATCTTGAGCATCAGTACAATTTGACTGGCGGGCATTGGCACCATGCCGAAATGGCTATAGATCAGATGTTTATGATGCGACCCACGTATGAGGCGGCGCAGTATTCCACCCCTATATCTGGACTCTTCTTGTGCGGGGCAGGATGCCACCCGGGTGGCGGCCTGTCAGGAGCCCCCGGCCATAATGCCGCAATTGAAATTCTCCGGACGGAACAATAGTCATGAAGAGGCATGATGCAATTATAGTTGGTGCTGGACATAACGGCTTGTCAAATGCAGCCTATCTGGCTAAGGCAGGTTTGCGCGTCTTAGTTCTTGAAAAGAATAGTTACATTGGTGGCGCGGCAGTTACAAGAGAGATGCATACGGGATGGTCTTACTCTAGCTGCTCATACGTTTGCAGCATGATGCGTCAGGCTATTCATCGTGACCTGAACTTGACCAAACATGGATTGATGTTGGTCCCCTATCTGGGTACCGTCATGTTCGGAGACAAGGGAGAAACGTTGGCTAGTTATGGCTCAGAAGAATCTGAATATAATGAGCTTTTCAGACGATCTCCGCATGATGCAGATGCTATGTCGCGGTTTCAGGCAGATCTCACTCGCTATGCTCAGCTGATTAGAAAAACGCTACTGCGTACGCCCCCAGATCCGGCCTCTTTCCGTGTAAGGGATATCAAAGAGTTACTATGGCTGGCAAAACAATTTTGGTCCCTCGGTGAAAAAGAGCTTTACGAGTACATTCGTTTTTTTACCATGAGTGCTGCTGACTTTCTTGATGATTACTTTGAAGACGACCTCATAAAGGCGGCTATGGCTAGCCCCGGTATTATTGGCACCGCCCTAGGAGTCTACTCGCCCGGCTCTGCCTATATTCTTCTTCATCATGTCATGGGAGATGTGGATGGTAATATCGGGGCTTGGGGGCTAGCCCGAGGGGGTATGGGTGCAATTTCACACTCTCTGGCAGGAGCTCTGAAGGAATATGGCGGAGAGATAAGGACTAATTCGGGAGTTGATAAAATTCGCGTTCAAAATGGCAGAGCCACGGGCGTTATTTTAGAGAATGGAGACGAGTTGCATTCCAATATTGTCGTTTCAAACCTCGACGCTAAGCGCACTTTCACTCAATGCATGAATGAAGCTGATTTGCCCGAGGGTGTGTTCGAGCGAGCAAAGAATTTTAAAATTCGAGGATCCTCGGGCAAGGTTAATATCGCTCTTTCAGGGCTGCCAAGATTTAATAATGTGCCCGAAAATCGCTACATCAATCGCGGAGGGCAAGGCTTTGTGGGTTCTTTAGAGACTATGGAGAGGGCCTATGATTGTTGGAAACATGGTCGATGGTCAGATGACCCATTTATTGAGTCGGTTATTCCGTCCGCTTGGGATCCTACAGTCGCGCCGCCCGGGAAGCACTGGATGTCAAACTTTATCCAGTATTGTCCCTCCAAGTTGGCGAATGGGCCATGGACGCCGGAAAAGCGTGATTCATTTGGCAAGACAGTTGTCGACAAAATAGAACGCTATAGCCCAGGATTTAAGGACCTTATAGTGCATATGGAGGTTCGG
This sequence comes from uncultured Cellvibrionales bacterium, assembly GCA_913044275.1. Classification (GTDB taxonomy): domain Bacteria; phylum Pseudomonadota; class Gammaproteobacteria; order Pseudomonadales; family Porticoccaceae; genus TMED48. The sequence goes on along the minus strand of CAJWMT010000007.1, from coordinate 26,879 downwards.
ACTCCTCACGAGATTGAGTCTGAGGTTGGCTTGACCGAAGGGAACATTTTTCAGGGAGAGTTGACCATAGATCAGCTGCTATTCAACAGGCCCTTCCCCGGCTATGCGCAATATCGTATGCCGATCAGAAACATGTACATGTGTGGCTCTTCGACACATCCAGGTGGAGGTGTGTCGGCCGCTTGCGGGGCCAACGCAGCTCGAGAAATATTAATTGATCTTAGGCGACCTAACACGGTTCCGGAGGATGACTTCTATGATGAATAGGGAAGAAACTTGGGGATATTATCTGCTCACAAGCTTTGGAGAGGATATATAAGCATGATTGACCCTTATGCTGGAGAGCGTCTGAAAGAAACGCACTTTCATCCGCGCCAGTCCTTGTTAAATTTTCGTGAGGCCTGGTCTTCCTGGAATGGCTATAAGTTCGCGGATTACTATTATGAAGAAGAGTATGAATATTTTTGTATTCGCAACACGTGTGGTACTTATGACATCTGCCCGATGCAAAAGTACCTCATTGAGGGTGCAGATGCGGAGGCCATGCTGAACCGCATGGTTACAAGAGACATAAAAAAACTTGATATCGATCGGGTGACATATGTTTGCTGGTGCACAGATGAAGGGAGAATGATTGATGATGGCACAATTTTTAAACTAGCAGATGATCGATTCATGCTCACGTGCGGTAGCCCGTGTTTGGCATGGTTAAGAAAAAGTAGTTTTGGTTTTAGAGACATAGAGTTATCAGATATTTCAGAAAAGACGGCGGCATTGTCGTTCCAAGGCCCAATGACATGCGAGGTTTTAAAGAAAATGGGTCTTTCGAAAATCGAAACATTAAGACCTTTTGGCATAATGCATTTTGCTTTTGGTGACAGTGATCAACAGCTTATGGTCTCTCGGACTGGTTTTACTGGTGATCTTGGTTACGAGCTATGGATAAAACCAGAATTGGCCTTGGAACTGTGGGATGCTCTCTATGCAGCTGGGGATGATTTTGGGATTCATCCTTACGGTGAGTCCGCCACCAATATGGCGCGGCTAGAGGCGGGCTTCATCATGCCTGCGATTGAGTTTAATGAAGCATTAAAAACTGTTCACTATCGTTATGATCAGACGCCTTTTGAGTTAAGTCTGGACTGGCTAGTGGATTTTAAAAAGCCGCATTTTAATGGTCGAACGGCGCTCCTTGAGGAACGAGAACGGGGGCCAGCATATAAACTCGTCAAGCTTGATATAGAGGGTAACAAGCCAGCAGATGAGGCTTTTCTCTACAGCGATAGAAAGTGTAGCCAGGAGATAGGGTATGTCACTTCTGCTATGTGGTCGCCTGTTGTCAAGGCTAATATAGCTCTAGCGATGGTCGAACCGGATTATCTGGCTGGAGACATATGGGCTGAGATAAATTATCAAAAAGAATTGCGTTATCACACTAGGGTTTCGAAATGTACCATAAAGAAAACACCTTTCTGGGCGCCTGAAAGAGCTCGTTTTACTCCGCCACCCTAATCTTAGGAGGAGCTTTTTATCAGATCAGTAGCATACTCAGATCTGCCCCTCACCAATCAGTTAAATTAAAAATTGGAGGCTTAAAACAAGCATTTGAGAATTCGAGGGAGTTAACATAACCTGTTTTATTTAGGTACAATCCGTTAGAAGTCAGAATTATTAGTTAATTTTAATTTTTTCAAGAGAGAGCGGATGCACGCTGGTCATTTTGTTGAAAGCTATTTCGAAGCATGGAACCATCGAGATCCAGTCCGTGTGGCTGGTCATTTATGTGTTGATGGCACTTATATTGATGTCCCTGCAAATAGACAACTTTCCCAACGGGATTTGATGACGGACTTGGCGCTGTACTTTGCTGCGGATCATTATGAGTACAGATTGGTGGGGAAGGTCCTCAAAGGTCACGGCTCAATAGCATTTCAATATCACATGACCCCGGTTCAAGGAAATGTCGGGGGTCGGTTTGGAGCCGAATTCATTACGCTTACTGAGCAAGGAGCTCTCAGGATTGCTGATTACTATGATGCAGGCAATATAGCGAATCAGTCGCCAATAGAGCCTAAGTTATCGACAAAAAAATACGCCAAATCTGGTCTAGATCCGGCACGAATGGAGCTTTATTCTCGACGTTTAGTCCAAGTAGTGGAAGAACAGCGAGTATACATGCAACCCGAACTTACATTGCCACGTTTGGCCGGCATGGTAGGCTGCTCTATTAATCATTTGTCACAGATATTGAACTCCAAATTTGAAATGACATTTTTTGACTTCCTTAATTCTTATCGCGTTGAAGAGGCAAAATTGATTCTTAGAGATATGAGTGCTTCTCATCAATCAATCTTGGATATTTCCTTCGCTGTTGGCTTTAACTCAAATTCAGCATTCTATTCTGCATTTAAAAAGAAAACGGGTTTGACGCCAGCGCAATTTCGTAAAAGTACCACAAGCAAAATTTCCTAACGACCTAAGGAACGTATGTCCAACGTGATTCGTTTATAATCCTATTTTTCAAGATAATTAGCAGGCAGGAATACTATTCTAGTTTTTTCTCCCGTGAGGTAAGAAGTGGTGAAGAGAAATTGCGCGATAGCATCGCAAGGAACATAATTACTGATTAATACATGAGTCTTACCACCTATGTCGTCTGAATTACAATATCCACAACCTCATACTAGCTCTTACTACGCCGCCTCAACCAATCTGCATGTTGATTGCGAATCATTGAAAGGCGCAAAGAGCACCGACGTCTGCATAGTGGGGGCCGGCTTTACAGGTATCTCCGCTGCGCTGCATCTGGCCGAAAGAGGTTATGGTGTGACAGTAGTCGAAGCTAATGAAGTTGGCTGGGGTGCTTCAGGTCGCAACGGAGGTCAGATGATTGGTGGCATATCTGGAGAGCCGAGACTCGCAGCTGCATTGGGTGAATCAGGATCGAAATTGCTTTGGGATCTGCGTTGGGCGGGGCACAAAATTATTCGCGAGCGTGTAGAGACATATGCTATCGACTGTGATTTGAAGGCTGGGTATGTTGATGTCGCAATAAAGTCAAGACATTTGAGGGACCTTGAGCGGGAACATCGATATCTAGAGCAACATAAATTTCCATTTGAATATACTATGTTCTCGAAAGAAAAGACCCAGGAGTTGCTAGGTACTCAGGCATATATCGGTGCATTACTGAATATGGGAAACGGACATCTGCATCCACTCAATCTATGTTTAGGAGAGGCCGCCGCTGCAATGTCTCTTGGGGCAAAAATCTATGAGAGATCTCCGGCTATCCGAATTGAGAGAGGTAAGAGGGCTACCGTCGTTACCCAGGAGGGATCTGTTACCGCCGATTCGGTAATTCTCGCGGGTAATGCCTATCATTTTCTTGAGCCTCGTTTGCGAGGAAATCTTCTTCCGGTGAATAGTTTTATCGTGGCTTCTGAGCCACTCTCTGCGGAGCTGATTGAGGAAATAAATCCGCGCGATTTGGCTGTTTGCGACCCAAATTACATTTTGACTTATTTTCGCTTAAGTGGCGATGGTCGATTACTATTTGGTGGTCGTTTCACATATTTTGGAAGCGATTCGGAGGTAATTAAGAAAACTTTGGTGCCGCGACTTTTAAAAATATATCCTCAACTGTCGAAAATCAATTTTGAATTTGGTTGGGGCGGAACCATAGGAGTCACTGTTAATCGTGTGCCTCAGATGGGCAAGCTGGCGGAAAATATCTTTTATTCACAAGGATATTCTGGCCATGGTGTCAATGTTACTCATCTTGCTGGGCAGATTCTTTCGGAGGCGGTGGCTGGCACGATGGAGCGCTTTGATATTTTTGCCAAGATTAAACCAGTGACTATACCGGGCCAGCACTTATTTAGGAACCAGTTGGTATCTCTGGGAATGCTTTACTATAAGTTCATCGACTCTTTGTAATGGTCCTAGTAGTAATCGATATAGCCGTGTTCTATTGAACTGCGTATTTTAAAATAAAGGGGAAAACAAGTGCTTGATGAGCGGGATCGTCGACTAGGCATGGATCGTCCGATAACCAGACGAGATCTTTTGAATGGTTTCGGTGCGATCACGGCCGGGATCGTGCTGCCGTCATCTGCCAGTAAACACAAAGCACCTCCGCTTCCAAAAACCGAATCAAGCAGCGGGTTTTATCCGCCAGCCTTGACCGGTATGCGCGGGAATCATTTGGGTTCTTATGAGGTGATGCATAAATTGGCTCGGGAGGACAATACCAACTGGGGTTCCACTCCTAAGCGTGACAAAGATCACTATGACCTGCTTATCGTTGGGGCTGGAATCAGCGGTCTTTCAGCCGCATATTTCTTTCAAAAAGAACGCCCAGATGCCCGAATCCTTTTATTGGACAACCACGATGATTTTGGAGGGCATGCTAAGCGAAACGAATTTGAGGTTGATGGTCGGAAATTGATTAGCTACGGGGGAGCTCAGACCATGGCGGCGCCCTCGGGCTATCCGCGGGTTGTAAAGCGCCTGCTCAGAGAATTGGGCGTTTCTATAGGTGTTTTCAACAAAGCTTATGATCAGAAGTTTTATAGACGACATAAGTTGTCAGGGGGTATTCATTTTAATAAGGAGGTTTGGGGAAGTGATGCAACCATACCGTTTGATGTCGCAAACTTTCGTGATTGGATGCCAATGTTTGACTCGCGATTGAAAGTTCAAGATGCCGTGTCGAAAATGCCTCTTAGCCATGCGGCGAGATTGGAAATACTTAGGCTATTCACAACAACTGAGGATCAAATCCCGCACCTCTCAGAGGCAGAGAAATGGGATTATCTCTACACGATCTCGTATCGAGATTTCCTGATCAGGCATTGTGGAATCACGGAAGATGAAGTGTTTGCTGTGTTTCAGGACCTCACGAATGACTCGGGCGTTGGTATTGATTCGGTTAACGCTGCCAGTGCCCTTTGGAGCGCAGGATTACCAGGTTGGGAAACCGCCGGGTTGCCCAATTCAGGTCAAGACGAGCCATATATTCATCACTTCCCCGACGGCAATGCCTCGATAGCTCGTCAGTTGGTACGAAAGATGTGCCCAGAGGTTGCTGAAGGCGAAAGTATGGAAGACTTAATCAAAACAAATTTTGATTACTCAAAACTAGATCTGCAAGGCGCACCAGTGCGCATCAGGTTGAACAGCACTGTAGTTAATGTGCAACACTCGGGAGTTAAAAGCACTGGAGCGGGGATAACCGCAACTTATATTCGCGGTGGTCAGGCACATATAGTAAAAGCTGGAGCAGTAATCCTGGCTTGCAATAACGCAGCTATACCCTCTCTTTGTGATGAGCTACCCGAAAAACAGCGCGAAGCATTGGCTATGCAGGTTAAGGTGCCTATCCTATATACGAATGTGGCCTTGCGAAATTGGATAGCATGGAAAAAATTAGGCGTTGGTGCTCTTGTGTGTCCTGGGAGTTATCATATAAATGCGTCTCTAGATTTCCCTGTAAGCTATGGTAAATATCAGTTCGCAAAAACACCAGATGAGCCTGTGGTGGTTCATATGGAACGTTTTCCTCATCGATCTAACGAAGGGTTAACACCCAAGGAGCAATTCAGGTTGGGAAGACATGAATTAGCAAACACATCTTTCGAGACCATAGAGCGGAATGTGCGAACTCAGTTGGCAGGAATGCTGGGCCCAGGCGGTTTTGATCCTGCTCGAGATATAGCGGGAATTACCGTGAATCGCTGGGCGCATGGTTACTCTTATTGGTATAGATCGCTCTTTGATAAAGAATATGATGATGATAATGATCCAAGGTATCCGCATATGATTGCCAGGGAACGATATGGCCAGATAACAATTGCTAACGCAGATTCTGGAGCAAATGCAATGATGGAAACAGCTATTGAACAGGCGTATCGGGCAGTCACTGAATTGCTCGGATAATTGACTCAATGGCCATTATTCATTATGGTCAGCGACTTACAGAGTATAGGGAGTAATCAGTGGATATTGGTGTTCCTCTCAGAGATCTTGGTGATGTTGACAGCGTGGCTTTGAGAGAAGCTGTTTTGGCTGCTGATGACCAGAGTTGGTTGGATAATAGTCACCGCCAGAGTGCCTATGAAGTGCATCATCAGACCCAATCCCTCATGATGCTATTCGTTGATACCGAACGGTGGCCGGAGATAGAGATCTCCAAGCAATCTGCCTGGGATCGGTTGTCCGACGCAGCCGTGCCAATAATGAAAGCAATTTTGAGAGACTTTTATCCTGAGGGTGGGGTCGTTGTCAGGGCGATGGCAGCAAAATTGGTCTCGGGAGGTATTATAATGCCTCATTTTGACAAACATCCTTCGTTTCATATAGGACATCGCATTCATGTGCCGATCACCACAAATTCCCGCGTACGTTTTATGATCGATGGCAAGCCATACAGGTTTGAGGTTGGTAAGGCCTATGAATTGAATAACCAGAAGCAACACAGCGTTATGAACAAAGGTAACGAAGATCGAATTACTTTCATATTCGATTATATTCCCGCAGAAAAAATGCAATCCGTAACCGCAACAGGTGACGGGCTAAACATGGGCTTCTAGCCATCGGCCGTCCAATTAGACACATATGAGTGCTTAGATTGTTTCATTTCGGCTCAGGAGTACCATTAGGCGGATTTCTTACCAAACGGCATTCAGAAATTATGAATTGTCAGTTTCGACGGGTGGTTGGATGAAGGTTAATGATGCTTTCGTACGCAAAACTCAGGGAAATTTCGCCCCAAAAGTTGCGACATAAACACCAAGATATAATTTAAGAAACAATCCTATTTGGTAATGACAGCACCTGCCGACGCGACGATTAAAGCTGCTTGCTTGGAAGCAGCCCTGATTGACAATTCAGGTGAATTTCCCGCATGTCGTGATGCGATATAGCCGGCATTGAAACCATCGCCCGCTGCAGTGGTATCTATTATCGAAAGCGGCTTAACGGGAATGATTTGAAGTTGTTTTCCGTTCACGTTACCTGTTATGACTCCCGCTCCGTTAGTTAATACAATTTCATCAATTTGATATCGTAAAAGATTGTTGAGCACGTCATCTAAACTACTTGACTTCCATAAGAGCCGCTCATCTTGAATACTTGAGAGTAAAATATTGCATGATCGATATCCCCGTTTGATTTGTTCCATTGCATCTTCTTTTCGGTCCCATAAATGTGGTCGATAGTTGGGATCAAAAATCACTTTTTTCCCTTTTTCTGTAAACTGCTCGGCTGTCCAAAAAAGTTTTTCTCTACTGGACTGATCAATGATAGCGAGAGTAATTCCCGTGAAATAAAAGTAATCGGAGCTCTTTATGGCATCTTCGAATAAGTCTTCGTCGATCAAATGAAACATTTGTCTTGCAGCTGAATCGGAGCGCCAATAGGTGAAGGAACGTTCGCCCATTTGGTCATTCTCTATTGTATACAGCCCAATCGTTTTCTTTCTGGAACGAGCTATCAATGAAGTATCAATCCCTTCAATAGAAAAGAAATCATGCATTTTTTTGCTGATCGAGTCACTTCCAATGGCCGAAAGAAATTTAATATGCGAGTCGTTATAGAGACGTTTTAAATAGACTGAGAAATTGAGCACGTCGCCTGAAAAACCAGATCGGTACAAGTTACTGTCTTGACTGTCGCCACAGGTGCTTCTCAACTCTATCATGCATTCGCCTGCACAAATTATGTTTAATGATACCTGGGGTTTCATGTCAAAATTCTCATAGCAGTTCTTCTGAGAGTGCGCGGATGGCGCCCCTTAGCTCGGCTAGACCCCTTAGGCGCCCTATCGCAGAATATCCTGGATTAACGATTTTACCGAAGTCATCCATCATTTGATGCCCGTGATCAGGACGAAATAAAATCTCATGCTCATTGGTATCATGGTCATTAGAGCGTCTTCTCTCTTCATTTAACAGGATTTTAAGAATCTGAATCATATTGACATCGCCTTCTAAATGGTTGGACTCATAGAACGATTTGTTGTCGGCGCGATCTATCTTTACTGTTCTTAAATGAGCGAAGTAGGTGCGGGTTGCGTGGGTTTTGGCAATCGAGGCAACATCGTTGTCAAATCGACTTCCCAGAGATCCGACACATAAGGTAAGACCATTTGCGGGACTCGGCTCTCGAGAAAATATCGCATCAAGGTCATTTTTAGTGCTAACTATTCTCGGTAATCCCAACAGGTTTCGAGGTGGATCATCTGGGTGCAATGCTAGCTTAACGCCGGATTCTTCGGCGCTGGGAACCACTTGGCTCAGAAAATAGAAAAGATTTTCTCTTAGCTCAGCGTGGCTTATGTTTTGATAATTTGCCAGAGCTGACGAGAGGTTCTTTAAATCATAACTGCCCGACACACCAGGTAAACCGCATACAATATTTGAGGTTAGTCGGTCCCTATGAGCCTGAGACATGTTATTGAATATTATTTTGGCTTCTTTTATTTCTGAATCACTGTATTCCTCTTTCGCACCCGGTCTTTGCAGGATGTATAAATCGAAAGCAGAAAACTCTCTATGATCAAAACATAGTGCTAAAGACCCATTGGGAAGCTGGTATTTGAGATCAGTTCGAGTCCAGTCGATTACGGGCATAAAGTTATAACAAATTGTCTTAATGCCACATTTGGCAAGGTTTTCCATCGAAGTAATCCAATTGCCAATATAAGTCTGACAGTCCTTCCGACCTAACTTAATACTCTCATGCACTGGTATGCTCTCTACCAACGACCAATGCAAGGACGACCTATGTCTCTCAATATTATTAATGACAGACTGATGCCTTTTGATCTCACTTATTGTCCAGATGTCTCCAATTGGGATATGGTGGAGGGCAGTGACTACGTTTTGGGCACCGGTTTGTCTGATATCATCAAGACTTACGGGATCATTTGACCCAAACCATCTCCAAGATTCCAGCATAGTTCAACTCCTTTAGTCGGAAGATCTTTGAGTCACCAAGTCAGTCAGAATTTGGTTAAGATCTGTCGTTTGAAGTTTTTGGTAGTAATCGATCACAGATTCCATAAACGCGTCTAACATGAAAAATCGAAAATGCTCAGCGCCTGCTATTTTTAAAAGATTATATATTTTTGCTCGATCATTTGTATCGGGAGCCTTCTTTTGAGAGTCACCAACAAGCGCTGCAGAAAATTCAGTTTTCAATGGGTCATTCAACTGCTCCTCATTTAACGCTTTCTCTATGTGCACAACCCAAGCAGCAATTAGAAGACTCATATATTTGGGGCCAATTTCCCTTTCTAATACTGCGTCGATCGTTGGGAACCAGCGTTGCTGAATCTTCTGGGAACTGTCGGTGTTTACTTGGTGAACTTTGTAGGGCAGAGCATTATTTTGAAACCGCTTTAGTACTTCTTTAATGTACTTTTCACCGCAGAAAGCAGCTGGTGTTTTGGTTGTTGGAAGAACGACATTTAGCAATGTTTTACGAAGAAAATCAAAAATAGCTGGTTGTTGCAGTGCTTCATGAACGTGTTCTTTATTCATTAAATAGCCCAAAACCGAGACTATCGAGTGTCCTGCATTCAAGAAGCGTAATTTCATTTGTTCATAGCCTGAAATGTCGTTGCTGAAGACTACTCCTACCAAATCCAGAGGCGGCCGCTCGGCGGCAAACTTGTTCTCTATCACCCATTGGCTGTATGGTTCAGCGGACACTGGCCACGCATCTTCTAGGTTTAGTTTAGAGGCGACAAGTTGCCTCAAATTCGAATCCGTCACTGGTGTAACTCGATCTACCATCGATGAGGCGAAACTTATATGCTCTCGTGACCAAGCGAGACTGTCGCGGTCATGAACATCCAATAGTGCTTCCACACCTGCACGTAAGCAATTACCGCCATCTTGAATGTTGTCACAACATACCACGCTCAATGGGCCTGAACCATGTTGCCGACGCTGTATCATGGACGCTGCAAGGAATCCGTAGATCGTGGAGGGCCTTGAGAGAGAGGTTATATCTGATATGACTTGGGGGCTACTCTTGTTAAGTTGCCCATCAGATAAGTAATAACCTTTTTCTGTGATTGTCGTCGTTACCAACTTAATGCGAGGATCTGACACTTGCCTAACGACTTCGGATTGATTTTCTTGGGCAACCAGGATATCTAGAATGGATCTGATGATCTTTATTTCGGTAGTATGGCTTAGGGTAACTTCAGTATACAAATAATCTTGCGGTGCTAGCTTATCTTTGGCCTCACTGGATTGCATAGAGACTCCAATGATGCCCCATTGGAAATGATTTTGACTTAACAGATTGTCTACATACTTGGCCTGGTGACAACGATGAAAGTTACCCACTCCAAAATGCACGATGCCCGGTTGAAGGTTTTCACGCTTATAGCTCTCAATAACGATTCCAGGGGGGAGAGTTTCTATAGCCGAAATTTCTTTTTCTTTTAGTCGTTTCAAGGCTGTTATTTTTGATACCTCACGAACTAATGCTAAAAAACACAGCACTTATCGCATGAATTCGCCAAGATTATTGGGGGGTAAATTAGATAAATGCATGCTAATTTCTGGAAGCCACTGACGGTTGCCCCTCCGGAAGGTAGTTAAAAATTTTTGCGCAGAGTAAAAACACACTGGCCGGCAAAAGTATGGCTATGAACCCTTTAAACTCATCTAAGCTTGCCAATCCAAGGATGACCAAAAGATATCCAACAGCTGCCGCTAGAGGCAATGTGAGCAAGATTGTAATAAAGCGTAAATTAGTCTCGATGACGATGTAAAGGCAAGGGACCAAGACAAGCGTTATTGTTGAAGCAAATAAAATTCCAAAGCTCAGTGAGAGCGCCATCGGGATAACAAATTGGGCTTGAACGCTGGTTTCAAAAAGTAGCGGAAGCAGTCCGACGAAAGTGGTTACGGTTGTAAGAACAATAGCTCGAAAGCGCAGTTTGCCTGCATTAATGATAGCATCTTCCTGCGATAGTCCTTGATTTCTTCCTCGATTAGTAAATTCGACAAGTATCAAACTGTCGTTCACGACAACTCCAGCCAACGCGATGATTCCAAAAACGGATAGCATATTGATAGTCGTGTCGAAAAGAACATGCCCAAGAACAGCGCCAATGAAACCAAAAGGGATAACTGACATGATTACAAGTGGCTGAATGTAAGATCTGAGAGGCACAGCGAGTAGTCCATAGATCATGAATAACGCGGCAGCTAAGCCGGTTGCCATAGTATAGTAGTACTCGTTTTGCTCTTGTGTGCTGCCTGAAAGACGGAAATCGACACTGGGATATTTTTCTATTAATTTAGGGATGAACGAGTTGCTCACATCACTTACGATTTCGTCGCTCTCAAGTTTTCCTTCCTCAACTTCAGCAGTGATGGTGACTGTTCGCTTTCTATCGAGCCGTTCTATGGCCGTAAGTCCAGTACCTAGCTGAATGTCTGCTATTTCTCCAATGGCGATGGCTTCGCCATTGGCGGTGCGGATATGCATATTTTCGAGTGTAGCCAAGGAGCGCCGATCGTTGTAAGGGTATCTTACCATGACTTTGACTGTTTCCGAGTCTCTCTGAATCCTTTGAGCTTCTTCTCCATAGAAGGCTTGCCGGACCTGCTTTGCAACATCAGAGAGCCGGATACCAATCTGAGTGGCATATGGTTTGAGTTGAATGAGCACCTCTTTGCTGCCCGAGCCTTGGGAGTTGTAGATATCATAGACGCCAGGAAATTGGGTCAGATATTGCTGCAACTCGGCACTCGCAAAAGTCAATTCTTGGGAATCTGATCCAGACAAAGAAAGACTGATTTTGGGGCCATTAGGTCCGTCGGTTGCGGAGAATCGTTGTTTGCGCACGTTTGGTAGAAGCCCAACTTCCTCTCGCCATAATTTCGCTATCTCGACCGCGCTAGTATCTCGAAATTCTGTCTTTACTAGTTCGACAAGAAAGGCGAATGACACGTCGCTCTCAACCCAAAATACGACGTGCTTGACAAGGCCTGCTGTGTCTGGATTTTGACTAAGATATTCTTCATTTATTGTGTACGCCGCGCTTTCAATAATATCAATAGTTTCAGTCAAACTCGCCGGGGAGCTACCATCTTGCATAGTCACATTTACTTGGACTATATCGCCGGGGACACTCGGGAAAAATTCAAAACGGGCAAAACCGCTTGATGTGGCTCCAATAGTGAGCACCAGCAAACTCAAAAAGGCGGCTAAAGTAAGGTAACGATTACGCACAGCTATTCTTAATGCGGGTAGATAAGTGTTATTTATAAAACCATCTAATTTTTCCGAAACGTAAGCACGAAACCGGTCTATATTTCCAGCAATGCCAGTTGATTTTTCCCCGATCTTCAGACCCACAAGGTGGGCAGGCAGTATCAACTTGGACTCAATGAGCGAAAATGCAAGACACAAAATTACAACTATTCCAAGTGCTCTAGTAATGCCATCAAAACTGCCGCCAGCAAAGACAACTGGCAAGAACGCTGCCATTGTTGTGAGAACTCCAATTGTCGATGGTATGGCTACTCGCTTTGTCCCGGTGATCACTGTGGCTGTGGATGCTGAATATGTGTCAGCGTCTTTGACACCTGAGGCTAATTTATTTTCGTAGTCAGAAGTTACCTCTCGATAGACGCTTTCGCCTATAACGATCGCGTCATCTACGACGATCCCAAGGACCATTATGAATGCAAATAGACTCATGACGTTTATCGTTACATCGAAGGATGGCATCAGCCAAAAGGCCCCTGCAAAACTGATCGGAATTCCAATGATTACCCAGCAGGCCACTTTTAAATTAAGAAAGAGCCCCAGTACGACTGCAACCAAGATTCCTCCTAGTAGAAGGTTTTCTGACATCATGGCCAGCCGCCCATTGAGGTAGTATGCCTCATCTGCAAATGTGCTTAAGCGGATTCCACCCCCAAGTTCAGCTTCTTTTCTGCTGGCATATGAGTGTACAGCTTCACTAATGTTCAACACGTTTTGCCCTTCAAGGGATGAAACGCCCAGAGTGAATGCGGGCTGTCGGTCAAATCTATTAGTAAAAATACTCTCACGAAATCCGTCTCTTATCTCCGCCACGTCTGAGAGCAGAAGTTGGGTCCCATCGACCCGACTTCTGAGCACAATGTTAGAAAAATCATTTCCGTTATATGCTTTCCCTTCGGTTCGAACCAAAACATGACCGCTCTCGGATTTAATAATTCCTGCGGGCAGGTCAAGGGATGAATTCCTTACCGCAGATGCAACCTCACTGAGGGTAAGGTTAAATTCGCGCAGCCTTTTCTCCTCCACCTCAATCGATATTTCATATTCACCGGCCCCCCACAATTTGATATCTTTAATTTCCGGCAGTGCCATCAATTCGTCATATATCTCCTCGCCGAGGATTTTCTTTTTTCGTTCGGTCATCTCACCATATACAACTAGGCCCAGTGCCCACATGCTGTTTTTAGACCGCTTTATCTCAGGTCTTTCGATATCCTCCGGAAAATTGGTTATTCCGTCTACCCGGTTTTCGATCAAGGACATAATCTCATTTATGTCCTCATTGGGTTCTATCTCTAAATTTACAGTGGCGCGGTCTCTGAAAGCATCTGAGCTAATCGTTTTAATACCTTTAAGACCATCGAGCGCCGCTTCTATAGGCAGCACTACGCCCTTTTCGACTTCTACAGGCGCCGCACCTGGATAGGCAACAGTGACATTAATCCAGCGACTCTCCGTTCGCGGGAACATCTCTTTGCTTATGTTGGATAATGAAATGGCACCTGCACAGAAAATAAAACACATGATCAGATTCGCCGCCACAGAATTTCTTGCAAACCAAGAGATGAGACCTTTGTTGTTTTCTGCTGATAGGTTGTTTTCAGTATTCATTCTATATTTTCCGTCAATAATGTATTTTTGACTTCAACTCTCAATCCCTCGATCGGTGTTCCAATTGCGCTGATTATGACTTCTTCACCATCGCTTAGTCCTTTGCTCACGTAGTGGTAAAGCTCATCTGCGAATAATATCTCTACTGGCTTTAGGGCAAGACGTTGCTGGGAATTGACTGTTGCAACTAGAGGGCCTTCAAGTACACCGCTCCTCGGAACTTTAAATACATTGTGAAGAATCCGACCTGGTATGATGGCACGAACAAAGGTTCCAACCAGCAGTGGAGGCGAGTTCTCTGGATCGTCTAACCGATATGGATCCGTTACACTCGCAACTGCATACTGGGATCTGTTGTCTTCATTTACTACGCCTTCTGATCTTACTAGTTCTGCAAACCAACGATTTGTTGAACCATTGATAGAACCTTCCAACACAATTTTATTGTGGGTAGTCTTAGTGAATTGTGAAAGATCATCCATCATAGACAAGTCTTTTTCGGTAAGAGGCAATCGGACTTCAACAACGTCAGTTGAAAACATTTCGCCAAGCTGAGTTCCCTGGGTAACATACTGGCCGACATCGGCCAATTTTTTGGATACCATACCGGAATAGGGGGCTTGAATTTTAGTTCTCTGCAATTTGAATTTGGCTCTTTTAAGCTCTGCCTCGGCTTCAAGCAGGCGGGCTCTAGCCTCTGATAAAAATGGGATTCTAAGCGCCAGGGGCGGTGCCTCTTCCTCCAATTTGCCCGTCATTGCCCATTCTTTTTTTGCTTGGTATCCTCTTGCTTTTTCGAATTCTAATGCAGCTCTCCTACTCACCACTTGTGCTTCAGCCCTTTGAAGCGCGACATCATAATCGCTGGTGTCGATTTGCATAAGTGTTTCGCCTTTTCTAAAAATGCCTCCGCTCACAAATCTCTCGGACACCTCGCGTATGGTGCCTGATACTTCCGATGTGAGAAGCGTGCGTGTTCGAGCCATGACTGTGCCTTGTGACTCTACACTCAGATGAGTGTCTGATCTTTGGAGGATTTTGGTCTTAACCGCGATCGCAGCTTCTGGTGTTTCTAACTTCTCTGGCACTGGTTTTAGGACATTCATGATAACGGCTAAAGCTAAGGAGATTGCTATTAGCCCAAGTGCGATAAATTTCTTAATCAATGAATGTCTCCCTTAGAACTAATATGCACAATTTTTTCTCGGATTCAGGGGGTTTATACGAATGCATCGCTCTATGAATACATAATTTGCTAGCTGAAAAGTAATTGGCCACATTAGTATGAGACGTGTGGGTGTCCTCTTGTTCAAGGCCTGTTGTACGACAGGTCCGGCAGTCTCTCCACCAGATCCTAGTATGATAACAAATATCTTGCTTGTTAAGTGATATTAATAATGAGCACAAATGGGCGGTTAGTCACGACTTTCTCAAAAGTCCAAGAATAGGTTCTTGCTTACTATTTGCTTAAAAGTTTCAACGATTCGCCGCTCTTCCCCTAAAAATTTTGTTGGTGTTCATCGAATCTCGAGCTGGAATAATTAAAAAAGGCCTTGAAAATGATAACGATAGTGATTATCGTTATCAGCTCTTAAGCTCGATTTAGGAGTAGACGTCGCGATGTCGTTTTCAAAGAACTCAGAAGTGGATGACCTAGAACCGAAACCTCTTGTGAAGACACCATTTTGCGAGATTTGGAGTAGCTCGGAGGGAGATACTGCCCATCTGATTATGGGCGACTTATCTCTGCGGTTGGATTGGTCTCATTTGGCAGGTATTTCGAGCACAATTAATCTCGCAATGCACCGGAAGGGTTTAAATAAAAGGTATTGTAAGCAGCAAATCTCTCCATCTAGAGTCCTGAACTAGACTTTTTCCTGTGATTAGCCAATCTAGCGGTGCTATCAGGGTAGGTTGCCTTTTGGATTCGATTACGAAAAATAAACACCCGATTCCTTGTAAGCCTCTGAGAGGCTCGTGCTCTAAAAATCAGTGGGTGGAGGGTTGGGCTAAACGTATCCATTGAAACAATTTGGTGTTCCCAGCGCTAGAAGAAGTAGGTGAGGGTGGTGCCCAATCTGAGGTCTTGATCAAATATTGTCATTGGTGAGTCATTATTGGCATCAATGAATAGCAAGTGATAACCAATTTCTATTTGATCTGAGATGGCGAAATCGCTTCTTAGGGAGATGAGTATGGAATCTCCGTCCAGATCTCCCTGTAAAGTGCCAGAAAAGGTGATATTTTCTTCGAGTATGCGTTTGCTATAGCGCAGTAGCCATGTTCCTCGAGTGCCCTCCGTAACCAACTTTTGATCTGCCCTCAAGCCATCCCGTTCGTCTGCTACCGCTTCCATTTTGGCGCTTAAACTTAAATCTTGGGTTGAACTTATTCCATATTCAAAACCAAATGAAATACCCAATTGATCTTTTTTTGTTTCGGCTATATTTTCAGGTGAAGTGATCGATAGTAAAGATTTCTCTTGAAAGACCCCGCGACTTAATGCGACATCTAAAGTTAGCAAAAGCCGATCCGATGCATAATTTGCGCTCAACCCAAGAAGATAAAAATCGTTTTTAATGCTCAGAGATTGCATCAGTTCGTCGGCCGACAGTTTGTACTGGAGTTGATTTTCCCAGAGGTAGGCCCCCATTATTGCGACATCACTTCTGTCATAGGATTTGCTCCAACGCGCTCCAGCTTCAAAAATTGGCCTGGAATTACGGCGCGTGTCATCTAACTTGACTGGCAAAGCAAAGTACAGCGGACTCCCTTCTTCAGGTGAGGGATTAAATTCAGGATATAAATTCAGGAAACTTGAGAACTGACTTTGTTTGTCGAAGACATCCCAAATCAGCATCCACTGATTCAAACGTGCATCCTCGATATCGATAATGCTGAAATCGCGAAAGTCGGTGTGATTTATGACATCAAGAACTGAGTTGCCGACGGTTCTTCCCCAAACTATGGTTTGGCGTCCAAGCTTTAGACTGTGACGACCTAAGCTTCTTTGTAGAAAGAGTTCATTAACACGATATTCGGCCTCAATACTTTTATTAGTTTCATATTCGTAGTCCTGGTTCCAAAATAGTCTAGCTTGCCAACTCCCTTGCAGAAGCCAGTTCGGCGCGAATGCACTTGCATAACGGATATTTATCCCGGTTCGATTGTGCTCGATTCTGTTTGTCTTTTGATATCGCTGACCTGATGGTAATTCAATTGAATGGTTGTTCACCTGCCCGAAAAGTTGATGACTTATTTGCACTGTGAAAGTCTTATCGGAGGGTTGGGTGTTCATCTCATCTTGGTACTCGAACATTTGATCAACCCAGCTGTCTTCAAAAACGGAACGTTTATCAAAATCTGTAACGTCCGTTGACTCTCTATCTAAACTTTCCGTTCCGTGAGAAGTTTGGCAAAACAGGAAAAGAAAAATCAAGAGATATCTGGCAATCATTTGAGCTGTCCATGCACTACTTTATCTGAGATCTGAGTTGATTAAGCACATTTTCTCGGTAAGCACTGTCAACCAGCGATCGCTGAGTCAAGAAATCTTCATCAATATTTAGGCCTAAATGGCGGGTTACCGTTGCCATATTTGATAGGCGATTTGAAACCAAATTAAACATGGTCACTGATCTGGCCACCCAATGACCATTCATCATTTCAACTTTTGATGAAATTGACCGTTTGATATGATTCCCATACTTGTCGTACATTTCACTTCTCAGCGAAACATATCTCTCTTTGTCAATGAAGTAGATGATCCTAGCATATCGACTCTTCCTAGCTTTCTCTGAAACGGGCATTGCCTCAAGTTTCCATACACCTCGACCATTAAGTTCCGTTTGTGACAGGATATTAAATTGATAATCTTCGATTTTTCCGTAATTGATATCCTCGGTCGTGAACTCGGAACCAAAGATGGAGGCTGGCTCGCCATATTCATTGCTAGCGCCGGTTGCGATCCGCTTGATACGCCCAAGCGCCGATAGGTAGAGCCATGTCTGATTTTCTCGATCTGTTTGATGGTATGTGTAGTTCAACATGCCCACTCCGCGCTCTGAGGCCGGTTCAAGCACAAAACTGATGCTCTTGGCGTCCTTCATCTTGTCACCGAGATTAATGGCCACGGTCTCTAAAATTTTGACGCGAGGTCTCTCGGCGCAGGTTATCCGATCGGCTTTTACCCCGAATTTGCAGTTGGATAATTTTACTCGGGCAAAGGAGGAATCGTTAGATGATCTGATCATTTTTTCGACAGCCGCCATGATTTCATGACCGGTCCTTTCCTCAGCGCTAGCAATCGACATTAAAAACGTTGCTACAATGGCGGTGAGAACGTGTGCTTTTCGTTGCATTCCTATTTGCCTGCAACTTGAAATTTGAAGCTATTGTCGACGTTTTTAATGTCGAAGGTGGGTCTGAACAAGACGATCATTGTAGGGATTAAGAATAGGTCGCAAAGCAGTGCGACGAATATTGACAGCGCTCCCAAAAGTCCTATTTTAGCAAATCCGAGATAATCCGAGAAACTGAGAATTGCAAAGCCAAACCCGATAATCATTGTTGTGAACATTACAGCTTTTCCCACTTCTCGTAAGGCGCTTTCAAGCGCGATATTAATATTTTTTGACTTACTTAATTCCATTCGATAGTGAGTAATGAAGTGGATAGTATCATCGACCGCGATGCCCAGAATTACCGGTGCAATCAATAATGTGTCAGTATCCAATGGGATAGCAAATAAACCCATCAAACCAAGTGCCAAAAGAGCTGGAACTGCGTTGGGAATCATGCCCATGAGCCCACCACTAATGGATCCCAGTGTGATTACCATTATCACGCTGATTATCAACCAAGCCATCGCGAAGCCATTATATTGTGATCGAGCAATTTCATCACCAATTACCATCAAGGTTGCCACGGTGCCTGTGAGTACGACATCTAAATTTGGGTAGGTAGGCTTAAGATAGCCAAAAGTTGCCTCTATATTCATTTCAACTTCTGAGAACATCTTTTTGTAGTCATAAGAGCCCATATTGCGCAGATTAATGCTTATTTGGGCTCGACTAAAGTCGTCGGAGATCAGGCTCCGTCGATCTTCAGGATCGGCGGCACTATAAAGAATTAGAAGTTGAGATATGAGCTGGTCAGATTCGGGAATTTTATAAAAGGCGGGATCGTCATTATTCATTAGTTGATGGCTAGCTCTAACGATATTAACGATAGAATGAGTCCGCAGAATTGTTTCAGAATAATTATTTTCGAGACTTGTCTGCAGTGCTTCGATGGCCAAAAGGACATCGGAATCAAGAATCCCATCGGCCTTGTTCATGTCAATCATTACTTTCATGGTTTGCGAGCCGGCCATATTACTATCAACTACTTCAATTGCCTTCGTCAGTGGATGTCCTTCCTTAAACATGGTGGTGAGATTGGTGTCAATAAAAACCCTTGTTGAACCATAGAGGCAGATGCCTAGGATTAAGGCAAAAAGGAGGATTATTTGCGTTGGAAAACGATAGATTATTACAAGGACGTCGGAAAAAATTTTTTCTGGGCGGGTAACGACCCAATAGACCATAAAAAATACCACGTTGAGATAGAGACCAATTTTCCAGCCAAATATCGCAAACAGCGCAGAGCTCGCTGAAATTGTAATTACACTTCGACCCGCTATTTTTTGTTTAATCCATATTCCAATAAATTTTTTTCTATATCCCGATGTGTTAGCTGGGTTCCCAGGGTGCCATTGATGCAACAAAACCGGTAAAAGAGTAATCGTAAAGAGGAACGCAAGCACTACACCAAGAGCAGACATAAATGCGAACTCTCGGATTGGTTCAAGTTTGGATGTGGCAAGAACTGAAATGCCTACTGCGGTTGTCATCGTCGTCAGAAGAATGGGAAGGCCCACTTTCCCATAAGACTTGGTGAGCGCCGCGGAGTGTTCAACCCCTTCATGTCTTAATGAAAAATATGCGCTCATTACATGCACACAGTCGGCGATGCCCACTGCAAATATCAATAGCACGGTAAGTCCTATCATCGATGTTATTTCCACACCTAAGGACACCGAAATGCCCCAACACCACACTATGCTGAGTGTGATCGTAACTAAAGGCCATACCAGAGCCGATGCAGATTTAAATAGCCCCCACAGTAGGGATGCGAAAATTAGCACCATCAAGTAGCCAAGTTTCTCCAGTTGCTCGAGCACGCCCCATAGTTCAACCATTAGGGGTGGTTCGCCTACTGCATAAAATTCAAACTGATCACTGTATTGGCCATAAATCGCCTCCAATGCCGTCTGAAACGCCAGATACTCCCGCGGGTCAAGATCTTCAAAATTTATTTGCTGAACTACTGCTTCTTCGTCATAAGATAGATCAAAACTATTAAAACTTTCATCTAGGATGGTAGATGGTGCATCGATGGCTGAAACATAATCCTCGGCAGGTACCAAACCAAAATCGGTATCAATTATAATGCCACCATAGGTTCCTGCCTTTGAATACAACACTGATGCGTAATCAGTTTCTTTGAGAGCCAGCCGTTTAATGTCGGCAAGTTCCTCTTCATGGCTTGGAAGCGTGCGCGGAACAATTCGCTCGGACATTAGAGTGTTATCTTTGCTGTTTAAAGAGCGGATGTTTGCCAAGGAAATCACCCGGCGGACATGCCCAAGTTCTCTAAGATCCGCTTCCGGAAATTCAGATGGATCCAAATCTTGCCAATTTTCTAACTTTTGAGTGAGCATCTGAATTGCGTCAAGGGACTCTCGCGAAAATACATTCCCATCTTTTGGTTTGTAGATAATGAAGACTGAGCGATCGCTGCCAAATTGGCGCCTGAATTCTTCGAGCCCGCGGTGGGATGGGCTCTTTTCCTCCATAAAAGCTTCTGGAGATAGCTCAAAAACAGTGTCCGAGTATATTACTTGAACCATCTGGAGAGATGCTGCGAAGAAAAACAGCATAATAGGCAGTTTTAGCCGTACCATCACGTTAGGCACATGTGAAAAAAGGGCACTTAAACTTAGAAGGAATCGTTCCATTTAATCGGCGCCTTGAGCTTAAGGAGGTAAACAGTCATTAGGGACTACCCCACTCAAACATTCTATCGGGTTGGAAGTATTTTTGTAGGTTTTTAGTTCCCTAAAGTGGGTGATAATTTTCTTGCGAGTTTTTAAAGCGGTTTTTAAGAAGTCATGATGGCCTATTCCGGTTTATATTTTTTTCCATGAGCAATTGCATAGAAAACCGGTATTGATAGGAGAGAGAGCAGTGAGGAGAGTGCTAATCCTCCCATTATGGTTACCGCCATTGATTGAAAGAAAATATCGGAAAGGAGCGGCGCCATTCCCGCAACTGTCGTAATGGCTGCCAGGCTGATAGGTCTTAGCCTTGAGACGCAGCTTGCGATAATGATTGACTCATTCAGGCCTTGCATGGCTACTCTCCGATCAATTTCTCCAATCAAAACAATTGCGTTCTTCAAGAGCATTCCGATGAGCCCGATAAGTCCTAACACAGAAGGGAAGTTGAACGGCAAATTTGTGACTAATAGCGCACTCAGAACCCCAACTGGAATTAGAGGCAAACAAGTCCAGGCAACAATGGTTTGCCTGATGCGACCGAATATAATGAGTGTTGTAAGCACCATAACCAAAACGGCCGCCGGAAATTTTCTACCCAGTGACTCGTTGGCGAAGTTATTTGACTCATACTCACCACCCCACACTAGCTCATATCCTGAAGGGAGTTTGATCTGCTCGACGGACTCCCGAATTTTTGAAAACGACTCTGCAGCCGTGGTTCCCTGGGGAGGATTTGCTTGCGCTATGATTGATCGGATCCGGTCACGGCGCATAATCATGGATTCCTCGGGGATCAATGCTGAGGCACTAATTACGTTGCGCAAGGGGATATACTTTTGTTGGATTCTGCTCCAAACGTGGCCATCTAAAAAATTTCCGGTGGCATCATGGCTGCTGCTGCGTGCAATGATTGGTACCTGCTTATCTTTATCGCGAAACATGGCTACCTGAATGCCATTGGTCAAGAACGCTAATGAGTTAGATATGTCAGTGCGATCAATTCCGATGGCCTGTGCTCTTTGATTATCTATCTCAGGCACGAGTGCCAGGCTGCGTTGGCGCCAGTTAGTTCGGGTATCGATTAATCCATGCTCACGAAAGATATCCAGAGATTGATTGGCAAGAATTCGGAGTGTGCTGGCGTCTTCTCCCAAGAAGCGAGCTTCGATTTTCCATGAGCCACCTGGAGTCATTTCAGCTCGCCGGACAATAAACTCTAGGTCAGTTTCCTGTTCAAGGTGGTCTCTAGTGAAGCTAACTAGCCTTTCGACTTCTCCTAAGCTAGATGTACGAATTGCCATTTGAGAATAGGCACTATTGGGCCTTTCAGGGATAGTTATCAAGGTGAATCGAGATGGTCCTCGACCAACCCATGTGCTGATACCAGAGATGCTAGGATCTAGAGATAAGACGCTCTCTATTTTGGAGACTCTATCGATGGTTTGGAGAATGTCAGTGCCCTCTGGAAAATACAAGTCGACGTAAAAAAGGGGTGTTGGCATATTGGGAAAGAACCCTTGCTTTAATGCACCGAAGCCTGCAAAACTGGCACCCACGATAATCAGGAATGTGAGGCATGTGATACGAGCATTTTTTAGGGATTTTTTCAGATAAGTGCGATAAATAATGTAGAGGCGCCCACTGTAAATGTTTGATTCAGATCTTGCGGATGTTTCGGGTCGCAGCAAGATAGCGCCCAAAGACGGAATCAGGGTGATTGACAAAATCCAACTAAGTAATAGGGATCCGCCTGCCACAAAAAACAAAGAGTTTAAATACTGGCCTGTTGAATCAGTTGATAGACCAATTGGGGAAAATGCTGCCATGCCAACGATGGTTGCTCCGAGAAGCGGCATTCGCGTATGGGCAACTGTTTTAATTGCAGCATCCTGAGGAGATTCGCCTCGCTGCATTCCTGTGACCATCCCCTCGGCTATCACAATTGCATTGTCCACGAGCATACCCATAGAAATCATGATTGCTCCCAAGGAAATCCTATGCAGTTGGATTCCTGCAACGGTCATGAAGGCTAAAGTCCCCATAATCGTGACCAATAGGGTGGCGCCTACCATTGCTCCGGCTCGCCACCCAGTGAAAATACAGAGCACCAAAATAACGGTCAGGATAGACAATGACAAATTGCCAAGAAAATCGCTTATTGATCTATCAACAACACGATGTTGCTCATAGATAGGGTTAATACTCATGCCTGCGGGAAGCATTGTTCTTAAAGAATCGATCTTGCGCTCAACTTGTTTCCCAACTTCAACGACGTTCTGGGTGGTGACCACAGAAACTCCTATGGTAAATACGCGTTCTTGATCATGCCGAATAATCAGTTGAGGTTGGAGCTTTTCCGACCGAGAAACTGAGGCGATTGCGCCGAGCCTAATCATTTCAGATGAACCGCCTTCTCCGATCAAGATCGATCTCAGATCATCTAATGTCTGGTTGTAATCCTGCACATCCAAGCGAAGCCTGTATTCTCCGACTCGAAGGGAGGTTGAGCTATAAAGGTCTGTTTGTGCACGGATTTTATTGAGCACCGTTTCATAAGGAATGCCAAGTCGCAAAAGCTGAGTATTGTCGAAATCCAGAAAGATCTGCTCTTCCGGAAGCCCATCTATCTGTACCTTTCCAACATGCCGGATGTTTTGCAATCGTTTCTGTAAAAGATTCGCTGCGTCGCGGTATTCGGATATCGAATATCCTTCAGGCATTGTTACGGCATAAATAATCCCATAGACATCAGAAAAATCATCTTCTATCAGCGGGGTAGTGGCTCTAGGCGGTAAGCGCATCTCCGCCTCTGAAATTCTGCGTCGCATTTCATCCCATATTTGGGGAGCCTGATTAACCGTTACCCATCGATGCAGTTCGATCTCAACCTCTGAGCGACCCGCCACGGACCTGGACTCCAATCGATGTATCCAAGGCATCTCACGCACAGATTTCTCAATCTGTTCAGTGATTTCCTCTTCCACTTCTTCAGCAGATGCGCCGGGATATTCGGTAAAAATAAAGGCTTGTTTTAGCGGGTAGGGAGGATCTTCCAACCGTCCGATATTCTCTAAGCCAAACCACCCACCAACAATACAAAGTAGGGCGAGCAGCCAGACATAGAGCGGATTCTTTAGGGCAAACTCAGTCATCAATATTTATTATTCGCTTATTGCGTCAATGGAGTAATTCTGTCATTTTCATTTAGCAAACTACCGCCAGTAGCGACCACTATTTCCCCAGGGCTCAGTCCGTCGGTTATTTCAATCAGGTCACCTTGGACTGTACCGATTTTTATAAAACGTTTCTTTACGAAAAAATCAGGGCCCGAGGTTACCCATAAGTAAAATGCTTCATCAGGGTCAGTATGCAACGCGCTCACTGGCACCACCAAGCGATTGGAGGGTTGAGCTAAAGTGAGAGTGATTGAGGCTGTCATACCCTGTCGCAGAATCCAGTCAGGGATCTTATGCAATGCAAATCGTGTTCGATAGGTTTGTGTGGTTGTATTTGAGTCGCCTCGTTGTTCGACTATCGATAATTGCCAGCTTAACCGAGGGTTCGCTGAAAATCTTGCGGAGGCTGCAGCAATTCCCTGATTGCTTATTTGTGCGACCAAATCTTCGGGGAGGTCTGCTACCAGTTCAATTTTGTCAGAAGATGCGAAGCGCGCAATTATTTCTCCGGCAACTATTGAATTGTGTGCCTCTTGAAACCTTTGTAAGACGATTCCATCAAAGGGCGCGGTTATTTTGCAATCTTTTAGTGCTTCTTCTGCCTGTGCCACTCTGATGCTGAGCATTTCTTCTCGGGTCCTGGCAGTATCAAGTTCAGATAAAGGAAGTGTTCCTAAGTCGTACAGCTTGGTTAATCGGGACAGCTCTTGAATTGCTAACAAGTGCTCAGCCTCGGCATAATCAAGCGCCAACTCATAGTCTGTGGCTTTGAGTTCAGCGATAGTTTCGCCTCTACTTAACTTTTGGCCCTCAAAGATTGGAATATTGGAGATTTCACCTGAGATCTCAAACTTTAGGTCAGCGGTGTCAGCGTTCTCGACGTGAGCATGCAGATAGTGATTTTCTGGTTCGGTTCGTTTTTTTACAGTATATAATTTAACAATGTGGAACGATGGATCATCTTCTCTTATGTAATCTTCCTCTGTGCAGGCAGACATTGCCACGATGAGCAAGTAAACCATGATTCTCATGAAACTAGCTCCAACAGACGTTTTTTTAACTGGGATTTTTGGTTTTTATCGAATTGATATAACCCTATCGTTTCGAGCAACTGCATGCCTTGGAGCGCAAGCGCCACAGTGATAGTTAGCGTAGGATCATCCTTTTCATGACTGATGTGTTTGAAAAGTGTTTGGAAATAATCTCGGGCGGGTTCCAAAAGTGCGGGGTCTTCGGCTCCGGCTGCAAGTATGGACTGAGCAGTCGCGCGTTCTTCTGAGCTCAGAGCGAACTCGGTTTCAATCAAGGATCTGAGTTTTTTTCGGCTACCATGGTCTTTGTCGGTCTGGAAAAGAGCTCCTCTTTCTAGAAGCAGATCGTCTAGCATTCCCTCAAGAAGTTCTTTCTTTGTTCCATAATGATAGAGCAATCCACCTTTTGAGATTCGGGCTTCGCTAGCGACGGCTTCAATCGTTAGTTTGCCTGCGCCTTGCTCCGCAACGACTGTGCCAGCTGCCTTGCGAATACGTTTTTTTGTTTTGCCGGAGTCTGACATATTATATTTACTTCACCGTCTGGACGGTAGAGTAAATGAAAGGAGTCTCAG
The DNA here is from genome assembly GCA_913044275.1 of uncultured Cellvibrionales bacterium. Classification (GTDB taxonomy): domain Bacteria; phylum Pseudomonadota; class Gammaproteobacteria; order Pseudomonadales; family Porticoccaceae; genus TMED48. The sequence goes on along the minus strand of CAJWMT010000007.1, from coordinate 1,084 downwards.
GGTAAAGATTAATTGAGGATCAGTATTCGGATACGCAGTATTGGCAGCCTCATGATTCGCTAAACTGATGCGACTGGATGATCCGTTGTTTTTTGAATTAGTTTCGAGTCGCGAGAATGTGTTAATCTCCTTTTCAGAAACAACCCCTCTTTATTGGGATTCGTTTAAAATAATAATAGACGTCAAATGATCAATCGAACCCCACCTAAATTGCCAAGAAAATTAGATGTAAGACCCGGAGAAGAGTCTGCTTATAATTTTATGCCCAAGCGAATTGAGGATGCTAAGGAGGCAAAGGTAGGATTGATTGGAGGTGAGCCCTACGCAGCTAATTATTTCATGGCTTTGGCAAATACACCGGTTTTAGCCGAAGGACTAGCTCGATTAGGTCAGGCTGCAATGGAGGTGCCTCGCGGCGAGCATACCTTTTCTCATGCGGATCATGAACTTATAGATGCCGTGATTGCTTTTGATTCCGGTTTTAATTGGCTGATGGCAGGACATGCGGCGCTTGCTCTGCAAGCAGGCGTGGGACTGGAAGCAATCGAGGCCATTCGTGAAAAACGCAAGGAAGATCTGACTGAAGAGGGGAGACTACAAGTATCGTTTATCAGAGCCGTTCGTGATGGATCGATGAACCAAGAAATCTGGTTGGCAATGTGGGAGCGCCGGGGCAGTGAGCGAGGGACAATAGAATACGCCTTCTTCGTATTGCTGATGCAGTTTAACAACCTCTAAGCCCATGCCATGGGTATCCCCGATATTACAAAACCAGAAATGGATGAACTAATTGGTAAATTGCAGAGGGGAGATTTCTCTGTCTCCTATAAAGATTATTCTAAAACGTTCGGTGATGCTGCATTCGACACTGGAGAATAAAATATAAATTTAATTAGTTAGGGAGAAGTTTTTGGTTAAGTTTGCAATTAACACTGTTGGCCACGAGAACGCAATTCATCCCGCAGAGTTTGGTGTTTGGGCTGAGGATAATGATTTTTCAAGACTTTATTATGGAGAACATGCGCATTTTCCGGTTGCGAGCAAGGTGCCAGCAGGCATGTTTCCCGATGGGATGCCTCAGTGG
>CAJWMT010000006.1:0-53095 GCA_913044275.1 uncultured Cellvibrionales bacterium | reverse complement strand
TTTGCTGAAAATCCTCAGTTCATCTTAACCGACGTCCTAGGCACAATATAGGGGTAAAAGTAATCGATTCTCCTCAAAAAAAAGTAGCGTTATGCACTGGGGCCGGCAGCCCAATAGGGATAGGTGCGGGTATACTAAAAACTTTGGCTGAAAAGGGTTATAGCGTTATCGTGAGTGACCTTGGCGAAAATATTGGCACAAATGATAATGGCAGTGCAACGCGTTCAGCCGAAGAGGTCGTTCAAAACATAGTATCATGTGGCGGTACTGCAAAAGCTATACCCTGTGACGTTAGGGATGAGAGACAAGTAGTCAGATTATTTGAACTCACCCTAGAAGAGTTTGGAAGAATTGATGTCCTAATCAATAACGCGGGTATTGGCTATCTTATGCGCCCATTTCTAGAGGTGCCCAAAGCCGAGTGGCAACATGTTCTCGATGTCAATCTAACCGGGACATTTCTATGTTCTCAGGAGGCTGCTAAGCATATGATAAAGGCAGGCAATGGTGGCCGCATCATCAACATAGCTAGCCAAGCAGCCAAAAGCGGTTTCCCTCATCTTGCCGCATACGTTGCAACAAAACACGGCCTCGTCGGGCTTACTCGATCGAATGCTTGCGAGTTAGGAGAGCATGGTATTACGGTAAATGCCATCTGTCCGAACCACATTACCACAGAGTTGGGAGAGAAGCAGAATGAATATTATTCGAAGTTTCAAGGTCTGACTGTCCCTGAGTATTTGGCTGCAATGAAAAATCGAATCCCTATGAGACGGAACTGCACGGTGGATGACGTTTCTGCTCTAGTTGCGTTTCTCGCAAGTGATGAGGCATCCTACATTACTGGTGAATCACTCAATGTAAGCGGAGGAGAGGAGACACACTAGAATCGGCACAAAGCGAGCGTCATTAGCCCAAAACGATACTCATGCTGATAAACTTCGTTGAATTAAATACCATTGTCAACGCGCAAAAAGATTGACGCCCTTTTTCAAAAACTCCTATAAAAGATATGCCTAAAAATTCGCCTGTTTTTCCATTCAAAGATAGATCGGAACTTACCGAAAAAATGCAGTTAGTCTATGACAAATCCTATTTAAGAAGAGGGGAAGCAAAACTTATTTCTGCAATGGCTCATGCGCCAGAACTTTTTGATTGGTATATCGAAGAGTTCTATAACAAACTTTTTTACAGCAATAACGTGCCAAAAATTTACAAAGAATTAGGGCGACTAAGGCTCTCTCAGGTGCATGGCTGCCGATCATGCAATAAGGGAAACCGGCTAGATGCAAAAAATGCTGGCCTAGACGCACGAAAAATCGCAGCAATCTCCGACAGAGACAACGAAATTTTTAATGCTGCCGAAAAAGCGGTCTTGCAATTAGCCGACTTAATGTCTTTGCATGCTAAGGGTGCTCGTCTATCTAAGACCCTATATGAAGACCTGCTCAATCACTTTGATGAGGGACAGATTATAGAGCTAAGCATGACATTTTCTCTACTCGCAGGGATGGCACATTTTCTTTTTGCTTTTGAAATGGTTGAACTCGAGGATGTTTGTGAACTTTGAGAGTCATTCTAATAGTCACAAAAATATGTTCTGCTCTATTGGACATGTAGATCGTTTTTGCCTAAGCATACTAATGCTCGCCCAAACTATGACAAACAGTCTAGCGGGACCAAAACAAAAAGTTTGGCATGATTTCCCCTGGGATTGCTATGATACTTGAAACCCTTATGATGGTGACCTTACTAGCCACCGATCTGAGAGAAACTGCCAAGGCCTACCATGATCATTTCGGCTACAGAACTATAAGTTCAGGAATCATCAATTATCTCTGTGCTAAGCAATCTGGCTATGAATCCATGGACGGACAGAACTTCATCATTATGCGCCCACCCGAAGGTTCGCCAGAGGTAATGCTCCGATTTATTGAGGGTGGGGATCCAGCATATCAGCCGATGTTGACATCGGGTTGGAATGCAATAGAACTTCTTGCTAGAGACCCGGATAACCTAACTAAAAATATGACGGGCGGCGCGTTTGAAGTTATTGGACCTCCTGCATACCTCACAAATGCCAAAAATATTCTTGCCATGCAGGCCACAGGCCCATCAAATGAATTAGTTTACCTGACACATATGCATGATCCCTCTCTCTCCCTTCTTAAACCGCAGAGCCCCGCTTCTGCGGTTGGCAATACCTTCATTGTGGTTCACGGCAGTAATAAACTTGAAAATCATCAACAATTCTTGCAAAAAACATTTAAGAATCTTTTGACTGATCCTGTCCGATTCAAAATCGACATTCTCGCTAAAGCCCGCGGAGATTCCCGTGACACGCGTTATCCCATAATGTTGATGAAATTTGCGGGGCCATTCGGTCTTGAATTCGATCAATACCAAACGGCGTTGCCAACCAAAGCGGTCAGCGGCGGCGTCGTCTTAGTCAGCGCGTCGGTAGATTCTATTAACAAAGCAAATGTTGACTGGTTCCGCGAACCCACTCAATCCAGATGCGTTGGCTTGAGCGGCATGACTGGTTTGCTGCAGTTTCCCTCGGGAGCAAAGTTGGAAGTCCTTTCCCCACATCCTTGAAAGAGGAGGTAGTATCGCTTACAAAACTCAATTTAAGCGATAGAACTTCGTTTTTTGTCCAAATCTGAAATAGTAAGTATCATAGAAAATTCATTGTCCTCTGAAAAATTTCTTTAAAGTAACGTTTGAGATTCATGTTCGAGCACCTGTTTCATGCGCTTATCTGAGCAGGCTTGAGCGCTTTTCGTAGAATGACGATCAAAAAAGGCCGCTGGAACTTTCAAATGCCGACGGCATTAGGTCAAAACTATTAATCTGCTCCCACAGCAACGGGCGCACTCAACCGACTTCCCCACTCAGCCCAACTCCCGTCGTACAAAGAGTGATTATTATGCCCGATTCTGGAAAGCGCGAGATTTAGAACAGCTGCAGTCACACCAGATCCGCAAGTGGTAATCAATGGTTTTCGCAGATCAATTTTCGCAGACCGAAAAATTTCCTCTAGTTGGGATGAATCCCGCAAGGTATTGTCATCATTTAACACTTTTCTGAAAGGAATATTTCTGGATCCCGGAATATGACCGCAACGCAGCCCAACTCATAGCTCAGGTTCTTTGCCAGTGAATCTGCCATCACTCCGAGCATCAATGATCTCACAGTTTCGTTCTCGCAACGATACAAATACCTTGTCAAAATCAGCGATTAAATGATTCTGCAAGTAGGGTTTGCCGACAAAAGTCTCTCCGGTTTCAGCCCGGTCGGTTATGGGACGATCCTCATCAATCCATTTGGGGAGGCCTCCATCAAGAACCGCCACTTTATCATGCCCCATTAACTTGAAGAGCCACCAAACTCGAGGTGAGGAAAATAGCCCCGTACCATCATAAACGATCAACTGATGATCTTTGCGAATGCCGGAGGTCTTTAGTGCCGAAAAAAACTGGTCTCCTGGGGGCACCATGTGCGGAAGGTCAGAATGTTTGTCACAGATCTCTTCAATGTCAAAAAACCACGCACCCGGAATATGCTTTAAACGGTACTCGGCAACAGGATCCCGTTTCATAGCCGCCAAGTACCAAGACGCATCTATCACTTTGATCAGTGGGTCATTTATTCGCTCATGGAGCCAACCAGTAGATACAATAACCTTCGGATCCTCAACCATCATCTGAGGCGCTTTTATCCAGCCCAACCAATCGATCAACTATATAACGTAAAACTGACGATGACTTTTGCAGGCGCGAGTAATATTCAGTCATTCACTCCGAATCACTCTGAGCTTGCTTGAGTAACTGATCGGTCTGCTCCTCACTAAGGCCAAATTCGATTCTCATCTTCTCAAGCAATCTCTGTTCATCCTCATCTATAACTCCATCCTCCAAAGCCTGCCGAACCTGATCTTCAAAGATTATTTTCTTTCGAGCTACTTGATTGGAAAACGCGCTAGCAACTATACCGGTTAGCATTGCAACAATACTTACACCGAGAAAAGCTGTGAAAATTGAGATCACCTTTCCAATTGATGTCACCGGCGAAACATCACCATAACCAACCGTAGTCAGCGTGATTAGTGACCAGTACATAGCATTTGGTATGGATGAAAAATTCTCCGGCTGATGCTCGTTCTCGGCATAGTACATCACTGAAGAAGTCAGAATTAGTGCGAGCAGTAAAAGATATGACGCAGCGAAAAATGACCGGCGCTCCTGATAAACTGCACTAAATAGGTCTTCCAAAGCAGATGAATAGTGCGATAACTTAAAAACTCGAAGTAAGCGAAGCACTCGCAGGACCCTGAGATCCAGCCCAGGGAACAGTACTTGAAGGTAGAAAGGCAAAATAGCCACGATGTCAACGATGCCATGGAAACTAAGCACGTAACTCATTCGACCTTTTGAGCCAATATTATCTGTCAGATGCTTATATGCACCAGCTGCCCAGATCCTGAGCGCATACTCGAAAGAAAAGAGAATAACGCTTATTAATTCAAATAAGGCAAACTGTGCGGAATATTTCGCGTTTAAGCTGGAAACCGACTCTAGCACCACGGCTACAATATTTAAAAACACTAAAAACAAGATAAAGAGATCGCAGAGTTTACTTACCCAGTCGTCGGCTTCCCCTTTTTCCAATATCTCAAGCGTGCGAACTTGCACTGTTTTATAGTCACTCATGTCAAGCTCCCTTTAAGCCCTCTGAAAGGACTAAATGAATCGTCTTCAAAACAACCTTTCGATTTCGACAGATTCCTTAATCCGAACAATCTCTAATTTTTATTAACTTACTAAGCGCTTCAACCTGCCCTAATAGCAACACAGCGATTTAAAATCCCCCGACTAAACCAATTCATCTGGCTTCTTCGATTATAGCCCAGCTGCACCTTTTTAAGCCAACCGAAATAACGAAGAACCCAAGATCCTACCGAACGTTATGGCTGGAGTCACTAGCATCCCATTAACATAGCTCTTGCCAGAAGTAGCTCCGGCTCCAATTACCTCACCCAGGGCAAATAAGTTGGGAATGGGCTGCCCGGCAAGGTCTACCACCTCTAATCGGGCATTAACCGCCAAACCTGCGAATGAGACCAACGTCCAACCCTGCATTTGAATAGCATAGAAAGGGGGCTTCCGAATGACCGCTGGCCGAAATTTCCGACCAAAAGGATCCCCAGATTTTGAAGATATTTGAGCATTATATATCTCGATGGTGCTCTTCAATTTGCGAGGGTTCAATCCTGCTCGCAATGCCAACGAGCTAAGTTCCATTGCCGAGCAGAACATGTCGTTTTTTTGTGCCTCTCTAATGATCCTGGCATTGTTCCAATCAGGAATCATCGGTGGCGAATTTTCGAGTATGTTCGAGTCAAATATCGCCCAATGCCTGTGGCCTTTTTGACGAAGTATTGCTAATTCTAAATGATGGACACTTGGATGATCCTCTTGCACAAAGCGCTCACCCTCAGAATTCACAAGCAACTCCCATGGCTTCCTTTTTTTTGCGTTTAAGGGCGCCCAAGCCTGCATAGGCGATGGATATCGGTTCTCCGACGCTATAAGACCCGGCAAGGCAGCATATTTTTCCCGGCCCCATAAATGTCCCCCGGCTGATAATCCTAGCAGTATCCCAGAACCCGTAGAGGCTGGATAAGCCGCTTGAGTATATAGCGGCACACCGTGAAGTTCCTCGAACATGCGGGCATTTGCTGCGCAACCTCCTGATGCAAGGACCGTGTTAGCCCCATGGAAGTCTTCCAGCCTATTCGACGCATCCTTGACAACGACGCCATTGACCTTTCCAGATTTACCTTGGACAAGCTCCACCACTTCACTCTCGGTGATAACTGTAATTTTTCCTTTGCTTGCTAACGCTTGAAAAGTTGGGAGAAAGGCTTGCAGAATTGAGATCCCACTATTCACTCTCTGGAGGTATCTAGCAACTCTGAAGTGATCATGCCCAATTCCGGTAACAGGATGCCCTGGTAGAATCTCAAACCCATGATCCGCTAGCCAATTAATTGTGGCCCCAGCGTTATCAACAGTTAATCGCGTTAGTGACTGATCCGATGTGTTCCGATTAATTCGCATGATGTCATCGTAATGCGCATCCGGCGAATCGACGATACCTGCTCTTTGTTGAAAAATGGTATTACTTCCCGCAATCTGCCCAGTGGACAGGAGCAGGGTGCCACCAAGGTTCGATGTTTTTTCCACGACGAGCACATTTGCACCGCTGAGCGCCGCAAAAATTGCAGTCGGTATGCCAGCTGTTCCCCCGCCCACTATAATGACGTCAAAAACTCGAGCTTGGCTCCCAGCGGCTCTTGTAGGGCTCATATTTAAACCTGCTGACAGACCGAAGCCAGCTCCCTTAAGCAAATCCCGTCTTGAAATAGTCACAACAAACCTTAGCTCACTTGACTTAATCCGTACTTCGAAGCAAAGCTTAACATGTCTAACTAGGAAATTGCTTCGATTTAAAGATACTAAAACAATGATTGCTCCTTCATGGTCGGTCAAACAAAAAATTTGTTTTTATACTCGCAATAAAAGGATAAATTACAAATTGAGTTATAAAATCAGTGAAAAGCTACTTTTTAAAACATACTCTTGACAGGAAAGATTTGCCGGCAATTTTGGCCCCATGATGAAACCAAACATAAGGAAACTGAAAAGTGCTGATGAGAGAAATTGTGTGTTTCGGCGAGTTATTGATAGATTTTTTATGTACATCACGTTCCAACGATGGGCAACTACAAACCAATAAATTCACTCAGTTTCCGGGTGGTGCGCCAGCAAATGTAGCGGTCGCAGTTGCTAAATTAGGCGGTAAGGCCTCATTTTTGGGCCAAATAGGTAATGACCACTTTGGCCATTTCTTATTGGATGCACTTGAAACATATGGTGTCAATACACACATGACTTCAATCCATCCCTCAGCAAATACTGCTCTGGCCTTTATCTTCCTTGATGATAAAGGGGAGAGGCGTTTCAGTTTCAGAAGAGAAAGAACGGCCGATCTTCTGATAAAGAAGAGTCAAATCAGTGAACATTGGTTTTCGGAGCAACCTATTCTTCATTTCTGCAGCAATACTTTAACAGAGCAAAAAATTGCCGATTTAACCTTGCACATACTCAAACTCGCAAACAAGAAAAAATCACTGATTAGCTTCGACGTAAATTTAAGGCATCAGCTATGGAAAAATGGTGCTGTAGATATCGACTTGGTGAATAGTTTGGTCCATAAATCTCACTTAGTGAAGTGCTCAAGAGATGAACTTCTGTTTCTTGCGAGAAACGATGAGAATGCCTACCTTGCGCAATGCATGTCTGCTGGCGTAAAAGCCCTATTAATAACCGATGGACCAAAGGCCATTTCGATTCATTGTCAAGATGGTACGGCTGTAACGAAACCGCCGGTTGTTAAAGCCATTGACACAACGGGCGCAGGAGATGCGTTTATGGGCGCAATATTATTTTCTTTAAGTCAGAAATCAGACCCCAGAAACCATTGCAAAAATCTACATAAACTGAGTTCGCTTGTCGACTTCGCGGCCAGATGCGGCGCTATCGCAGTCACTCGACCGGGAGCAATGCCCGCTTTCCCCGTGCAGCAGGATCTCGCCAACCGATGAGGTCATATCCTGATGTGGGAGGTCATTAATGCTGACTAGTTTCAGTGATTTAGTTAGAAACAATGGGATCGCCCATAAAAGCAAAAGCCGCATGTCATTCTTTTGAGCTTTGAATTACAACATCCGCTGGCATATGTTTGAGGAATATCACTGCAGCCAAAGCAAATGTAAGCCCCTCTGCAACTGGCAGAGCTATAACAAAACGAAAATCATTCATCACGGCATACAACAGTATCAGAAATCCAGCAGGGAGAACCAGGCTCCTACTAACGGCAACCAGACCAGATTGAAACGGCCTATGGATGGCGGTCAAATAACCTGATATCAACATATTAAAACCTGCAAATATGAATAAAGGCCAAACATAAAAAACAAACTCGGTAGCAAGAAATACGGTTTTTTGATCTTCTGTACCATCTATAAATAAACGGATGATTGATTCACTTGAGGACAAAAGAATTAAAATGGCCGCCATACTTAGCACGGAAATTGTGAGCACTGCCGTTTTCAAAAACTCATTAATCCGATTCGAGTTCTGCGCTCCAAAGTTTTGAGATACCATTACCTGAATAGTATCTGAAATTCCCCAAAACACCATAAATCCAACCATCAAAGCATAATTTACGACGGTAATAGCAGCTACGCCCGACACTCCAGCCCGCTGGATTAGCATCCAGTTAAAAATAAACGTAATAATGCCCCCAGAAACTTCGTTTATAAATTCCGAAATACCGTTGTAGGCAGCCTGCAACACCTCAAACCAATTGTTCTGCCATAATTTAAATTGAAGGGTCCGATCTGATCGGAAAAAGTAGCTTAATAGTACTACCATAGAACACAATTCAGACAAACCGGTGGCCAAGGCCGCCCCCTTGAGCCCCCAACCATATTGGGCAATGAGTAGATAGTCCAAGAAAACATTTACGAGCGCTCCCAGTCCCAGTGAAAAGGCAGCAAGGCTGGGCATATCGTCTAAGCGAACAAAAAAGTATAGAACGATGGTGATGAATTGAGCAAAGAGAAAAGGTGTAACGATGCGATAGTAGTCACTCATGACTGGAAAAAGTTCTTCCTCAGCGCCAAGAAATGCGAACAGTTTTTTCTCGAAAATTAGCGCAGACCCAACTGCTAGTAATCCATAGAGCACCATGAAAGATAGAGTTTTGCTAAAGATTGAGGAGGCCGATATGATATCGTTTTCTCCCAGATACTTGCCTCCTCGCACCGAGCCTCCAACACCTACCATTATGGCAACACCAAAACTCAAAGCCATAATCGGGATAATCAAGTTAACGGCAGCTAGAGCAGTAACACCAACATAATTTCCAATAAAAACGCCATCTACTAGAGAAGCAGAGGTCATAGCTATCAAACCAGTCATCGAGGTCAATAAATATCTGAAAAATGTCGGTGCGACCGCTCCTTCCAGAGCTTGTCGTTGTTCGGTAATTTCTTTAGCCATTAATATTAAGTTTGATAGGTGCGCATAGTTAGACTTGAAACATTTTTACCTACGTTTATGCGTAAAAGAGAGTTTTGATTTTTAACCTAAGAAGGATAGTCCATTCATTTTACACTAATTCACATCGTCTCAACTCGATAAAAGTTTATTGCATAATCCTTAAGAGAGCGATAGACAACATGTCTATTTTTAAACGTATTGTGAATCTCTTAAGTGATATATAGGAGCTTGCAAACACGGGCTGGATTTAAGAACACCCTTTAGCTAAACGGTGATCAAGAAAGCACCTAAACTTAATTTGACTAAACAAGAAACATCTCTATGTGTGGAATGCCATCCTCATCATAAACATCTCCCACCTCCTGAAAATCAAAAGACCGGTAGAAGGAGGCAAGAGGATGTTGAGCCGAGATTCGAATACCCAAGTCAGGATATAAATCCTTGGATTTTTGAATCGCTTTGCCCACCAAGATCCTGCTGAACCCCGTCCCACGTGATTCTTTACGCAAAACAATCCTGCCCAGTGAAGGCTCTGGGTACTTTACGCCGGGAGGCACCAATCTGGCATAACCTTGGAGACTTTCTCCACAATAGGCCAATAGGTGAATAGATACCTGATCGACATTGTCTGCATCTAGGTAGGGTGCCTGCTGTTCAACGATAAATACTTCCTGTCTTAGATTCATCGCGTCATAAAGCTCCCGAGTGGTAAGCTCGGCAAACTTTTTCTCGTTCCAATGGTATGAGTCAGGACTCATGAATTCGGGCTTGCGAAGTGCAGGATTTCAATTTCTTACATCTCTTGTCGTTTAGCATGCTGAAACAGCATACTTTAATTCTAGCAGTATATGGTGCCGTCAAAAAATATCCGACTTGCTCCACCAATAAAAACTCTATCATCTTTACAGTAACAATGTAGCGTTCCCCCTCGCGCTGATAGTTGACGGGCCGTCAACTCTGTTTTATTTGTCAGAGTCGCCCAATAAGGGGTTAGCATTGTATGCGCCGAACCAGTCACCGGATCCTCATTAACACCCATTTTCGGGAAAAAGCACCGTGACACAAAGTCAAAATCTTCCCCAGCAGCGGATATCACCACGCCGCGGCTATCAAAATTAGCTATCTGGGTAAATTTAGGCTGGATTCGCTCGATCTGGGACTGAGCCTCATAAATGACTAGGTAGTCATCTTTTCCCTTGAAAGCGCAAATTGGCCTCTCTCCGAGAGCCCGTTCGAAAGCCTCGTTTTTGTCAACACTTTCTAGCCGCCGATCTGCCGGAAAGTCTAAATAGATATGTCCTGCTTTTTGAAAAGCCTTTAAGAAACCACTCTTCGACTGGAACGCGATATCATCTGCCGTTGACTCAGGGTAGTTTTCGAAAAGCACTCTCGCCGCGGCCAAAGTTGCATGCCCGCATAGTCTCACTTCAGCAACTGGCGTAAACCATCTGATATTGATTGGGCTTTGGTTTATATTTACAAAAGCTGTCTCAGAAAGGTTGTTTTCGGCGGCAATGGATTGCATCAGTTGTTGATCTATTTCTTGTTCTAGGATTACTACCGCGGCGGGGTTTCCGAAGAATAACTTGTCTGCGAATGCATCGACCTGAAACATTTTTAATTGCATGAAATAGTTCTCTTGTACTGACAATTAGTTTATCTGTCTGATGATTTTTACTCTCGAAACCATAGAAACCGCTCAGTCCAATTACCTATCGAAAAATGCTGGTTATTCTTCTATGAGCTAGATAGAGTTTTTATAATTTTAGTCTTGACCAATGCCTATACTTTGGTCAAAGTTCTCAGGCTATGAGATCGAGCACAGTCTTGTTCGTGATGCCCTGCAGAGCACGTTTTCTCTTTAGCTTAAGGAACCAAAATCTCTCAACAAAATAATTTCAAACAGGGAACTAGTGGCCCTTAATGTAACGGTTTAACGAAAAATTTCATTGGTCAGCAAAAACTTCTTCAAGGAAATCTGTCAACAATACCCAAGATCGTCTGTCTGCCTCTTTAGAATAAACGGCTCCGAAATCAGGACTGTCCGCCATGGGATTTGTAAATGCATGCATTGAGGTCCCATATATATGAAGTTGCCAATCCACATTTTTCTCAGTCATTTCTTTATAAAAAGACTCCAGTTGATCATCGCCTACCATCGGATCTTGCATTCCATGCATAGCCAAAACCTTAGCGCAGATAGGTTTGCTTGCTTCCTCGCTAGGACAATTTAAAAACCCATGAAAGCTGGCACTCCCTCTCAGATCAACGCCGGCTCTTGCAAGATCAAGCGCAACCAATCCACCAAAACAATATCCAATAATGGCGATTTTTGAGTGATCTACACCGGAAATTTCTTTCACGCGTTCGTATGCAGCTGAGACTCTTAAAGCTAACTCCTTCCGATCGTCTAATAAGGGTTGCATTTTAGAAGAATTTTCATCATTGCTTAATCCTATAAATCCATCTCCATACATGTCCAGAGCAAAGCCCAAGTAGCCCATTGATGCAAGCATCTCGGCCTTTTCATCAACAAATCGATCCCTACCGGCCCAAGTATGGGCCACGATCACGGCGGGAAATTCTTTTCCCTCGGGGAGCGCTGCATAGCCCGAATATTTAGCCTCACGAATGTGGTAATCTATAACTTGTGTTTTCATAAGTTTCCTTTGCTCCTGTTGCTTACATTTAACTCGATCAATTACAGTAGTCGTTTTCAAATTAATGCATGTCTTACTTTAGATGTATTGACTCTATTAAGTTTTTCGCAGATATAATCGCCAGCCGAAATTAACTTAGGTAAATTAACACCATGGTCAATGCCTAGGCCATTTAGCATATAGACAAGGTCCTCAGTCGCCAGGTTTCCAGAGGCTCCTTTTGCATAAGGACAGCCGCCTAAACCAGCCACCGCGCTATCAACGACCGTAATGCCTTTCTGCAAAGCAACCAAAACGTTAGCCAAAGCCTGGCCATAAGTGTCGTGCATATGGACCGCCAGTTTAGTGGCGGGAATCTGACTCAATAAAACTGCCAATAGCCTTTCAATATCGGCTGGCGTGCCAACGCCAATAGTGTCCCCCAATGAGATCTCATAGCAACCCATTTTTAATAGGGCTCTAGCCACATTTGAAACTTTCTGCGGGTCGGTGGGTCCTTCATAAGGGCAACCCATTACGCAGGACACGTAGCCCCTGACAGATATACCTAAATCGAGACTCTTTTCCAAAACTGGTGTAAACCTTTCTAAGCTTTCAGCGATAGAGCAGTTTATATTTCTCTGGCTAAACTCTTCAGAGGCCGCCGCGAAAACCGCTACCTCCTTTACTCCGCATTCGATTGCCCTGTCCAATCCTCGCATGTTTGGAGTGAGGGCAGTATAGGTATTATTTTCTCCCTTCGGCAGATGCGTGAAGATCTCTTCGCTACCTGCCATTTGAGGAACCCACTTTGGGCTAACAAAGCTACCTACCTCGATATAACGGAGGCCTGAAGCAGTCAGGCGGTTCACGAGCTCGGTCTTGGTCTCGACTCCTAGGGAAATGCTTTCATTCTGCAGACCATCCCGAGGGCCAACTTCGACTATTCGCACTTGTTCGGGGTACTCCATATGCCCTCCCTACTCCATCGTTCTCAGAAAAAACTAATCCTTGGCCCACAAAACGGTCTGATAAAATACTTGCGCATTAAAGAGCTCTTTAACCCAAAATGCGCACAGGCGATTGCTACTGCTTATGCCAATTTGGCTTCCGCTTCTCTAAAAAAGCGCTCAGACCCTCCTGACCCTGATCGCTTACTCTTATATCAGCAATGAGTTCGCAAGTTTTTTCAATCAAATCTTGATCAAAAGCTCTAGATGCAACCAGAGAAACCAATGCTTTTGCCTTAATTGTTGCAAGGGGGCTGTTAGCCAAAATTGAGGCAACGATGTTGTCTAGACAAACATCTAACCCTTCTATGTCAAAAACCTCACTGACTAAACCAAGTTTCTGTGCTTTATGCGCTGAAAATCGTTCCCCTGTGGCAAAGTACCTGCGAGCAGCTCGAGGACCAATTGCCGAGACAACATATGGACTTATCGTCGCAGGAATTAATCCAATCTTGACTTCACTGAGGGCAAAACTTGAGTCAGTCTCAGCTAGTGCTATGTCACAGCAGCTAATCAAACCCAATGCACCTCCCATTGCAGCACCTTGAATTTTAACAATTGTAGGCTGAGGCACCTGATAGAGTGTTTTAAACATCTCACTGAGGACTTTGGCATCATGGAGGTTTTCTTCGTAAGAGTATGCGGCCATCTTTTTCATCCAGCCGAGGTCGGCACCAGCGGAAAAATTTTTTCCGATAGAACTCAAAATCATTAGTCGCACGTCCGGATTGCTTGCAATGCCAACAAACGCATTGGTTAAATCTTGAATAATATCATCGTCGAATGCATTGTGTTTCTCAGGATTATTAAGTGTTACCCGAGCTACTCCGCCTTGTTCGACGTCCACTAATACTTTATTAATAGCCAATCATGTCACCTTTCATCCTCCCCAGACCTGTCTAGGATCTGATCATAATAGTTTTGAAGAGAGCTGCTCCTTAATTTTTATTCAGTTTTTCCAAAACTAGAAAGCTTATTTTATGGGTCACATTCGGAAGACACCGAATTTGGTCTCGCCTATAATCTGATTGTGGCAGACCGAAAGAGCTTGCCCCAGCATAATCCGACTATTGGCAGGGTCAATAACCCCATCATCCCATAGTCGCGCGGACGCATAGTAGGGATGTCCTTGATACTCATAATCGTCAATAATGGGTTGTTTAATTTTCGACTCGAGGTCTTTTGTCCATTTCTTACCATCACGCTCGTATTTCTCGCGGGTTACCTGCGTTAGTACACTTGCCGCCTGTTCTCCACCCATAACAGATATCCGCGCATTGGGCCACATGAACAAAAATCTTGGATCATAGGCACGACCGCACATCCCATAGTTACCTGCACCATAAGAGCCGCCGATAACCAACGTAAATTTCGGCACCCTAGCTGAAGCCACGGCAGTAACCATTTTTGCTCCGTTCTTTGCAATCCCGGTATTCTCAAAATGTTTTCCTACCATGAAACCGACAATGTTTTGGAGAAATAGAATCGGTATTTTTCGCTGGGCGCAGAGCTCTATGAAGTGAGTACCTTTAATCGCTGACTCACTAAATAAAATACCATTATTGGCCACAATCCCGATGGGAAAACCACAAATTCTCGCGAAACCACAAACCAAAGTCGCACCATACAGCGCTTTAAATTCATCAAAATCGGAGGCATCTACGATGCGAGCAATTACCTCTCGAACATCAAAAGGGGTCCTTGAATCGGTTGGAATTATCCCATAGATTTCTTTTGAATCGAAAGCAGGTTCAACCGGCTCACATATATCTCCATTATTCGGTTTTACTCGGTTTAGATGAGTCATTGCATTTCTTACAAGCTCAAGCGCATGTTGATCGTTTTCGGCATAATGGTCTGTCACACCTGACTTCCTGCAATGCACATCCGCGCCACCAAGATCCTCAGCATTGACAATCTCTCCAGTAGCAGCCTTTACAAGCGGAGGTCCTCCGAGGAAAATCGTTCCCTGCTTCTTGACGATGATCGATTCATCCGCCATCGCAGGGACATATGCCCCTCCAGCGGTACATGAACCCATTACCGCTGCGATTTGAGGGATATTTTTTGCTGACATATTTGCTTGATTGAAAAAAATTCTACCGAAGTGCTCACGATCAGCAAAAATTTCATCTTGTCGCGGCAAATTGGCACCTCCTGAATCAACCAGATAGATACAGGGCAAGTTGTTTTGCTCAGCAATTGCCTGTGCTCTGAGGTGCTTTTTCACGGTGAGCGGGAAGTATGTACCTCCTTTCACTGTCGCATCATTAGCTACTAAGACGCAATCTTGACCACTGACTTGCCCAATACCTGTAATTATCCCAGCAGCAGGTACATATTCGCTATACACCTTGTGAGCCGCAAGCGGAGATAACTCCATGAATGGCGTGTTTGCATCAAGCAGGCTGAGAATGCGGTCACGTGGAAGTAATTTTCCTCGACTCACATGCCTCTCGCATGCCTGAGCACCACCACCCTCAGCGATACTCTTGAGTGTCTGATTCAAGTCATCAACTTTAGCCTGCATTGCTTTGGCGTTGGCGGCAAATTGAGTACTTTTCGTCTTTATCTTGGTCTTAATAATCGTCATTTAATCTCTCTCTAAGCAGTTTGAGAAAAAAGTTCCCGACCTATCAGCATTCTTCTGACCTCGGAAGTACCAGCCCCAATTTCATATAGCTTCGCATCACGCAAAAGTCGACCGGTTACATAATCATTGGTATAACCATTGCCGCCCAACGCTTGAATAGCTTGCAGGGCCATTTGTGTTGCCTTCTCAGCTGTGTAGAGTATTACCGCAGCCGCATCTTTCCTCGACTCTTGACCCATGTCGCAGGCTCTTGCTACTGCATAGAGATAGGCACGCGAAGCATTCAGCTCAGCATACATATCCGCTATTTTTCCCTGCATTAACTGAAACTCCCCGATCGGTTTCCCAAACTGTTGACGCTCATGTATGTATGGCAACACAGCATCCAAACAAGCCTGCATAATACCAACCGGACCGCCAGAGAGAACGGTTCGCTCGAGATCCAGCCCAGACATAAGAACGGCTACGCCGCGCCCTTCTCCGCCGAGAATATTTGCGGCAGGGACTTCACAGTCTTCGAAAGCAAGTTCACAAGTATTTGAGCCTCGCATCCCAAGCTTATCTAATTTCTGGTGGCGCGAAAATCCCTTGTAATCGCGCTCAACAATAAATGCAGTAATTCCTCTGGCTCCAGCCTTAGTGTCGGTTTTAGCATAGATCACATAAGTGTCTGCGTCAGGGCCATTAGTAATCCACATTTTATTTCCGTTGAGTAGGTAATGATCTCCCCGAGCTTCAGCCTTAAGTTTCATACTTACCACGTCGCTGCCAGCATTTGGCTCACTCATGGCCAGAGCTCCAATATGCTCACCAGAACATAATTTTGGCAGATAGGTCCTCCTTTGCTTCGCATTACCGTTCCTATAAATCTGATTAACACAAAGATTCGAGTGGGCCCCAAACGACAAACCCACCGAAGCAGACGCCCGCGAAATCTCCTCCATAGCTACACTATGAGCAAGATAACCCATATTTGAGCCGCCATATTCTTCACTCACTGTGATACCCAGCAAACCCAAATCTCCAAATTTACGCCATAAATCCATTGGAAATTCATTACTGCTATCGATCTCAGCTGCTCGTGGAACGATCTCGTCGCTACAAAATTTAAAAACAATCTCGCGGAGCATATCTATATCTCCACCGAGATTAAAATTTAATGTGGGGTAGCTCGTATTCATAAACTCTCTATGCCTCCGGAAATATGCCTTTCTATCAAATTAATGTGTTCCAAAGATCTCAAGCAAAAATGAGGGATGAGTCGAAAACCTGATTGAAACTAAAATACGCTTAGCGCTAGAATACACGAAAAATAAAATTTATTAAAAACAAGGGACTTTCATTTGCCCTCAATAACAATCTTTTTGAGGTCAATAGAGTCCAAAAGTAAAACAAACAAACAGGTTTTTTATGTCCCAGATGGCCGCAACTGAAATATTAAAATCAGAATCTGAGTATTCAATATTACCCGTGTACCAAGGTCCTTCCGCACTGCTGGACGCACTTAAAAGTTTGCGCGGAGAGATAGTCAACATGTCAAGTCAAATGGAAAATGCCAAGGCAATGGAAAAATCCGTTTTTCAAAAAATTGTCGACACGGGTTTATTGCGGGCATTACATCCGAAAAACTTGGGTGGTGCAGAGTATTCTGCACCCGAGATGCTTCCGCTTATTGAAGAGATTGCAAAGGCCGATGGTTCCACCGCTTGGTCCTTCATGGTTGCCGCTGAGATGCCAGCAATCTTTCAGCGGTTTTCTAACCACGTGCAATCGAAAGTATTTAAAGAGAATTGTGACGTCCTTGCGCGAGCGCCGCTTACACCTAAGCCCGGCACAGAAAAAGTAGATGGCGGTTATTTAGTCAACGGAACTTGGCCTCTAGCTAGCGGCTCTTACGAAGCAGACTGGTTTATTGTTGCCGGGTTCGTGACCGATAAACGGGAAGCTAGTGACGCCGGACAAGACTCTCAACCCGAGTTGAGAATCTTTCTGGTCCCTGGAGAAAAGGTAAAAAAGCTTGATAACTGGTCTTCAATCGGGTTGAGAGCAACTGAAAGTCACGATATAACAGTCGAAAATGTCTTTGTACCGGAAGCATATAGTGCCGTTTTTACCGCGAACTCACCAAATGCAGAAGAGGAAACGGCTCCAGACATTGGTCGCGTTTCCTTCTATACATCAATGGGGCCTCTGCATCTGGGCGTCATCCTAGGAATAACCAGGGCAATGCTAGACGAGTTGCTAGAACTCGGGCAGTCCAAGCGGCCCTTTTTAGATCCCTCTATCGTTTACAAAGATCATTCTGACTTCCAAAGAAAAATAGGCTCCATGGAAATTCGTCTAGCTGCAGCCAGAAATTTTGCAATTAATGAAAGCGATCAAATTTGGGCGGCTGGCGGAAAGGCATCCGCAATGGAACGAACCCGATATAGAGCAGCAACTGCCTATGTTCATGATGAGTGCTCTAAGATCGGTTCGGAAATATTTCGCCTTGGTGGCACGGGAGTGCTATACACCGACTCACCACTTCAACGAAGATTTCGTGATCTCACAACCGCTTGTCAACACATCATGGGAAACCAAGAAATCGGAGTGTCATATGGTGCACTTGCGCTTGGCGCGGATCTCGCTGGCGCAGAGGCACTTTGAAACTCTAAAGTCAATTCATAGCAAGATACCCCCCTCCCATATGATGAACTTTTTTGGTTTTGCAAATGAGCGTGACACTGACCGATAAGAATGGACAAAGTATAACGCATCGAAAAGGGGGACACCTTTTTAGTCTCAAAAGGATTTTTGGGCACTTGACATATGCTGGAGCATTAGCGCGAAAGGATTGTCGTTGAAACTAAACAATGGCTCGGGAATGAAGTTTATATTAGGGAGAATTTATTAAAAAAAGTGAATCCCTCCATTTCATAAAAAAACAAACTTCCTTGCCATCTCGATCAATTAACCACTGCTTCCCTTTCCACCCCTTCGGCCTCTGACCAATCGAAAACATTTAGTTCTATGAATGCAAATGCTAAAATCCATAGAAAAGCATCCCAGAAGTCAAGAAAAACACCACTAATTCCCCAAAAAACAGCGCAGCCAAGCAAAACCGAATAGAGCGTCCCCTTAACTAAATTCATTGCCATTACAATTGTCTCAGCTGAATCACCTCTCGATTTCATCCAAATATCTGCATCCAGAATTAAAACAATCAAAACCCAAGTGCTTGCATTAACCACGTCAGTCAGCGCGAGATCTTGTGAAAGCGATAAAGTACCAATGTCGGTTATCCGATTTGTTTCAGGATCAAGGTATAGAGGTTCACCGCTAACCAAGCTTGTGCAGTTTTCAGTATCAATCGAGGAAAACAAATCGAGACTATTCATGAATACTAGGTCGTCATCCAAATGGGTGCATAGGTCCAGAATCCCTGATAGTTCAAAAGTATGCATGCCTGAAAACCTGACGATGTAACCGTAGAGAGCATAAATTATAAATCCATAACATAGCGCCTTGATCCCGCTAATAAACCATTTTATCTCGGGTCCTTTCAAAACTTTTCGGGAGAAAAACGAGGTCTCAAGATCAAAAAGAAATAAAAGGATGATCCAAGAAAAAGTATCAATAGTGACAGCATAAGCCTCTACGACCTGCAACCAAGGTAGCCCGTCACTGAAAACTAGCTGAGATGCTGCGAAGTCTTGAAGAAAATACTGAACAGCGTTAAGCCCAAGGAGGGCAAATATACTGTACTTGAAAATCTTAAAACAGGCCGATGGACTAATTCCAACCGACACTTTAGTTTTCATACTTCTAATGCCCCATGGGATATCGCATGAATCGTGTCATCAAGAGATTTCCTAGCTTTGTCAATTAACTCATCAATCTCCACAGTATTTATGACCAAAGGCGGTGATATCAGCATAGTGTCGCCAGTGGCTCGCATCACGAGTCCATTGGCTGTACAGAAATCTCTGCACAACGAGCCTGCCTTGCCGCCCTTTGCCACTCGCGTTCGTGCCTTTTTATCTGCTACCAACTCGAGTGCGCCAATTAAACCGAGACCTCTGACCTCACCGACCAATGGGTGATCTGATAACTCCCGCCAACGCGACTGAAGGTATGGCCCCGTGTCTTGTGCCACTTTTTCCACTAAGTTTTCTCGCTCAATAATTTCTAAGTTTTTAATTGCAACTGCTGCTGCTGCAGGGTGACCAGAATAGGTATAGCCATGATTAATTTCTCCGCCTAATTCTTTCAATACTCCCGCCACGCGGTCACTTACGATAACTGCGCCTATTGGCAAATAACCTGAAGATAGCGCCTTAGCAACGGACATAAAATCAGGTTCAATCCCAAATGTTTGTGAGCCGAACCAATTACCAGTGCGGCCGAAACCACATATCACCTCATCAGCCACCAACAGGATATCGTATTTCTTGCAGATTCTTTGTATCTCGGGCCAATAGCTATCTGGAGGAATGATCACACCACCCGCCCCTTGAATCGGTTCTGCAATGAAAGCGGCAACCTTATCTGTTCCGACCTCGAGGATTTTTTCCTCCAATTGTTGTGCTCGCTGTTTGCCGAATTCTTCCAGTGACAAATCACCACCCTCATCAAACCAATAAGGTTGATCAATGTGTGCAATCCCTGGAATAGGGAGGCCGCCCTGCTTGTGCATGTATGCCATTCCTCCCAAACTCGCGCCTGCAACAGTGGAGCCGTGGTATGCGTTTTTACGACTAATAATTACCGACTTCTCTGATTGCCCTTGAACCGACCAAAAGTGGCGAACCAATCTCAGAACCGTATCGTTCGATTCCGAACCAGAGCCTGTAAAAAAAATATTATTGAGATGAGAGGGTGCTAAATCTGCCAATTTCTCTGCGAGCTTAATTGCCGGAGGTGTTGTGCACTGAAAGAAGCTATTGTAGTAGGGCAGTTCCATCATTTGTTGATATGCCACATCGGCAAGCTCTTTGCGACCGTAGCCAACCGCAACGCACCATAATCCAGCCATTCCATCAAGAATCTTGTTACCTTCGTTATCCCAAAGATAAACGCCATCAGCCTTGCTAATAATGCGCGTGCCACGCTTATTGAGATCGCCTTGATCAGTGAACGGATGAAAGTGGTGTTCTCGATCGAGACGTTGAAGTTGACTTGTGTCGGACATGGCAATTATCTCCTAGCGGGGCGAAATATTAAAAAGAAAATCGGTCATTACCAATTTGATGTGACTAAATGTAACAGCAGCAACCCATCTTGATCAAACATTGAGAAGTAAGTACTCACGTTCCCAAGGACTAATTAACCTATTTGATTGAGGGAAGATCACTGAGGAGAGTCGGGGTATGATGCCCATCGCGTTATTGAACTCCTCATGTTCAAAACCTTTCACAGCAATAAATGCATCGACAAAAGGATCTCCGAAAACCTCGCGAAGCTCCTGAGACTCGCTCAGCAGTCGCATTGCTTGCTCAAGTGATCTGGGCAAACTCATCTCTTCATCATAAGAACTTCCGCTAAAAGGTGCTGCGGGCTCTATCGCCATTTTCATTCCCAGATAACCACAAGTCAACGTTGCCGCCATGACGAGATATGGATTAGAGTCCACTCCGGCAAATCGATTCTCCACCCTTTTAGATTCTGCTGAACCATCTGGCACTCGAATGCCCACGGTACGATTATCATAACCCCAGTCGACATTAATTGGGGCCGCGAAACCCTTCCTAAAGCGGCGATATGAGTTTGCGTTAGGCGCATAAAATGCCATTACTGCATTTGTGAATTTTTGTAATCCGCCAATGTAATGACGAAAAAGCTTATTCTCATGTCCTTGTTCGTCAACAAAAATATTTTTACCGTCTTCGCTACAAATAATACTTTGATGGACATGAATGGAACTCCCGGGTTGCAGCTCCATAGGTTTGGCCATAAACGTAGCGAAAATACCGTGTTTCATCGCCGTTTCTTGCAACATTCTCTTGAATGAAAACACCTGATCTGCGAGACTGAGGGCGTCTCCATGAAGAAAATTTACCTCCATCTGGGCTGCACCCGATTCATCGACTATTGAATCCGCGTCAAGTCCCATCGACGCACAATAAAGAAATATCTCTTCAACCAGAGAGTCAAACTCCTTAATTGCTTCAATTGTGTAAGACTTACGCATCTTTTCTGCACGACCAGAGCGTCCAGTAGCCGGTTGGAGTTTAGACCGCGAATCAAAGCATTGGCGAACCAGATAAAACTCTATCTCTGGAGCAACTATCGGTCGCCAGCCGTCGTTTTCAAAAAGTTCTATCACTCGCTTGAGCACGCCCCGACTAGATAACGGATGCAGCTTTCCGTCGCGAGTATAGCAATCATGAATAACTTGGGCGGTGGGTTTCTTAGCCCAAGGAACAGGGGATATGGTAGTGGGATCAGGCGTTAAAAACATGTCGCTGTCTGCAACACCCAGGATATCCTCAAATTCTTCGGGATACCCACCAGTGACCGATTGCAACAATACCGCCTCAGGTAGTCGTATATCTTCCGTGATTAACTTGTGCGCATGCACCAGCTTACCAAAGGCGTTACCATTAATCCCTGGGACCAAACATTCGATATCTTCGATATTGTGTTGTTTTATCCACTCACTAATAGAGCCCATGACCACCCTCACAGTATCGAGTTGAGCTATTTCCCATTAATACAATCAAAGAAAAAATCATTCTTGTCGAACTAAGCATGCATGTTTAAATAAATTAAAGATGCCCTGATAAAATTGGTTTCTTGTAACCTCCCACTCCGGATGCCACTGAACCCCCAAAACAAAACGATCGCTTCTGCTCAAGCGGAATGCTTCTATCAAACCATCAGTGGCTCGCGCCTCAACCGTTAAATCTTCTGCAAGTCTCGATACACCTTGCTGATGGAGACTATTGACTGCCTGCATGCCAGAGTCACTAATTGGACTTAAGATGCTATCACTTTCTAATACCACTTTATGAACAGGGCCATATTGCCTAACCAGAGGCTGGTCCGGATCTTCACGATGATCCATCATGGCAGGCAAAGCTTGGACTTTCTGGTAAAGGCTGCCACCCAAGGCCACATTGATCTCTTGGAAACCGCGACAGATACCAAAAACCGGAATGTCCATATCGATCGCCATTTCAATTAGTAGAAAAGCAGTGGAATCTCTCGCCCGATCATGAAACGGTTCCGTGGAAAGCTGGGCTCCGTAATGCCGCGGCTCGATGTTACTATGAGCACCCGTTAGCAGAAGGCCCTCTAAACCACTTAGATATGAGTAGAGAATTTTTCGTTCAGCCCATGCCGGGATAAGTACTGGCAATGCCTGCATCCCCTCGGAGATGGCTCGCAAATACTTGTCTCCGAGAGAATGGTATCTATGCGGCCCGACCATTTTACTGTCTGCCAAAACACCAATTCTTAGTGGCCTCTTGTCAATCACATAATGCACCAAATATAAAATCTGCGAATGTTAATTTAATCTTTTAAGAGAGGACGACTAATAGCTTTGGTTTCAAGAAAGTCCTCAAAACCAAACTCGCCCCACTCGCGACCATTACCCGATTGTTTATAGCCACCAAAGGGGGAGGTGTACACATGGGGAGCGCCATTAACACGCACCATACCTGCTCGAAGTCGACGCGTAACTCGATCTATTCTTTCTTCATCATGAGTTTGAACGTACGCGGCTAGTCCATAGGATGTGTCATTAGCCACGTCAATCGCCTCATCCTCGGTATCATAAGGGATCAGTACCAAGACAGGTCCAAAGATTTCCTCCCGCGCTATGGTCATCTGATTATTTACATCGCCAAATATTGTTGGTTTGACAAAATAACCTTGTTCGAGTCCCTCCGGCCTCCCCGCGCCCCCGGCAACAAGTCGCGCCCCTTCTTTAATGCCTGCTTGAATCAGGCTTTGAACTTTATCAAAGTGAACACGGCTCACCAAAGGGCCAATGTGATTACCACGCTCATGCGATTTTGAGACCCCAACAGAATTAGCTGCTTTTTTAGCATAATCCAGTGCTTCTTGGTAACTATCAGATGGTACCAACATTCTTGTAGGTGCATTGCATGACTGACCAACGTTTTCCATGCAAGCTAGTACTCCATTGGTCACCGCTTTCTCGAGATCTACATCACCAAAAATGATATTAGGTGACTTTCCCCCCAACTCCAAAGCCACTCGTTTAATATTTTTAGCTGCGGCTGCTGAAACGGCTACTCCTGCGCGTGTCGATCCTGTGAACGAAATCATATCGATATCATTGTGATTAGAAATTGCCGTTCCAACACCCAGTCCATCACCATGAACCATATTGTATACGCCGGCAGGTATACCAGCTTCATGCACCATTTGACTGAACACTTGGGCCGAAAGAGGTGCAATCTCGCTCGGCTTTAAGACCATGGTACAGCCCGTAGCCAAGGCTGGTGCCACCTTGCAAGCTATCTGGTTGATGGGCCAATTCCAAGGAGTAATGAAGCCACAAACCCCAATGGGCTCTTTGACTATTTCCGCATTGCTTTTTTTGGACCGAAACTCATATGTTTTTAATGCTTTGAGAGTGGCAGCTATATGCCCGCGCCCACAATCAGCTTGATCCTCCATTGCGAAATCAATTGGAGCTCCCATCTCGATGCTTATTGCCTCAGCCATCTCGTCATAACGGCTTTTGTATACCTCCAATAACTTCTCTAATAAAGAAACCTTTTCCTCAACAGGAGAGAGGCCATATACATCAAAGGCTGTCCGCGCGGCATTTACAGCGAGGTCAACATCTTCAATGGATCCAAGACTGACCAAGCCCACATTCTCTTCAGTAGATGGATTTTCAATAGGGTAATCGTCGGCTTTAATTGGATTCACCCATTTACCATCGATATAAAAAGATCGACAATCTCTCATGACTTACTCCGTTTATAAGGAATTAGGGCTTATGTTAACTCAAAAGGTGCTTCGATAATCGCAAAATTAGTTTTTAGGTTTTTAATATCTAATTCGAGAGGAAAATGCAGAATTTTTATCTTAAATTACCGGTGCCTGCAATAATTCTTCAGTCACTGTAAATACCAGCCATAGATGCCTGCTCAAATGATTGAAAATTCACGAGCTCCTATTTTGAACCTATTCCACCGTAGTTGGATATTAATTAATCGTTCTGATACCAGGTTTTTTCTCGTGGAAAGCGGTGCCAAATTATCCAAATCAGGAACCCAAGCACAGATAACATGAATATACCAATCAAATCCATTACCTGTCCTAGATCGCCGCCACGATACTCTACTTGATTTTTTATGGCACCTCCGAGCCCCACTGCAAGTCCAATACAAAGACTTCCCATCAATCCTGATGCCCCAGCAGTTGCGCCCTCGTTACCAGCTTCTGTAGCCAACATAGCCGAGGTTGCGAGCGTGTTGTAGGTTAAGCCCATAGCAAAACCCATAAGGGCCCAAGCGACATAGATGAATTCGAGTGAAATCAAGTGGAGCACAATAAGCGCCATTACAAAAAATGCTATCAGAAAAACTAGAGCTCCACTTATTAACGACTGGCGATGGCTGAAATATTTATCTAAGGTTGACTGCAAGAAAGAAGCCAAAACCCATGTGAATGCTGCGCAGGTGAAAACCAATCCAGTTGCAGTAACGCCCATTCTCCTGTTTTCAATTAAATAGAGTGGGGTGTATGATTCGACTCCATAAAATACGAAAAACAATCCCCCCAGCAAAATAATGCTCAGCGCGAGCGGCGTTCGCAATTTCCACCATCCAAGAGGCAAAACGAGACTCAAGGGCCTCCATATAAATAAAATGATCGGAACCAAAAAAAACCATGATAGATTCAAAGGAGTCGAAGTCAAGGCAACCACTAAAACACAGCAAATTCCAATGCGAAGTGCGGTCCACAGACCAGAATAGTCACGACTGGTTGGAGCTAATCGAAGCATCTTGAGAGGTTTCAGTAACAACAGCGCTATAATCAACAACAGAGGCAACTGCAGCCAGAACAGTCCCCGCCAACTCCAATGCTCTACCAACAAGCCTCCGAGAGCGGGTGCCAGCAATGAAGGCAACAGCCATGCGCTATCGAGCCAAGCCACCATGCGCGATTTCAGGTCTATCGGACACAACCGATTGGTGACCGCATATGCCAACGTAAATACAATGCCACCGCCTATGCCTTGCAGAACTCTGGCTATGATAAACTTCATCATGGTGTCCGCAATAATGGCAAGTATAAGTCCTGCGAAAAAGCATGTAACTGCAATTTGAAACGCTCCATAAGGACCGTGCCGGTCTATCCAATCTCCACTCCAGGCTGTTGACACCATGGCTGCCAAAACGTATGAAGAAAGAGTAAGACCGTACAAAACGCCGCCGCCCAGTTCTGAGCTTATGACTGGGAGAGCGATCACCAATGCCATTTCATCAAAGGCATGCAGAGAAACAGCCAAGATCAGGCCAATTTGTAGAAGTCGGTTCACTTTTCTTCTCTGTAGAACAATATATCGCTCTAACTACCTCATTTTTCCTGAAGTGCCGGATCAGCAATCCACGAATGATTAGGAGTAAATAACATATGATAATTATTCTAAGGTATCCAGCACGCGCTTAACCGCGCCAAACATACTGCGAATATCCTCGGGCTTTGCGTTCAAGAATGGGCAGAATTGCAGAATATCCATCGTATTTCGAATCACTAGATTTTCATCCCAAAATAAGCGCTTGTGAACCTCAAGTCCTCTAGTTCCCGGAGCATTATCGCGAGGCTCTAACTCAACAGCGGCCATTAAGCCGAAGTTACGAACATCGATTACCCGAGGATGATCATCAAATTGGTGGGCTTCATCAGCGAAAATTTCTTCAAGTTCTCTAGCTTGTTGGAAACTACCCTCTTCCTCATATACCTCTAGTGCCGCTATCCCAGCAGCGGCTGCAACAGGATGGCCTGAGTATGTGTAACCATGAAAAAGTTCTGGCATCTGCTCAGGACCAGTCATGAAGGCATCATAGATTTCATCTTTAATAAGAACCGCGCCCATAGGAATAACACCGTTGGTGAGCCCCTTTGCACAAGTGATAATATCGGGTATGACGTCGAATCTTTCTGCCGCGAACGATGCGCCCACTCGACCAAAGCCCGTGATGACCTCGTCAAAAATCAACAAAATTCCATGCTTAGTGCAAATCTCTCTAAGTCGCTCGAGGTAACCTAGCGGCGGCGGAAGAATCCCTGTTGCACCTGCCACCGGTTCCACTATTAAAGCCGCAATGCTGTTCTCATCTTGCGGGGCAATTAATGCCTCTAACTCCTCAGCCAAATGACCACCCCACTCAGGTTGGCCTTGACTATAGGCGGCCTCTGATAAATTGTGAGTATGAGATATATGATCGACCCCATTGATTAGGTTTGAGGTAAACATTTTCCGATTCGGGGGTATCCCGCCAACCGATATGCCTCCAAAGTTAACGCCATGATAGCCCCGGTGCCGACCTATCAAACGGGTCCGATTTTCATTACCTTGCAATCGTTGGTAGGCAAGTGCAATCTTAAGCGCCGTATCCACGGACTCTGATCCCGAATTGGTAAAAAAGCAATGACCAAAGCCCTTCGGCGTGAAGTTGGTGAGTTTTTCAGCTAACAGAAAAGCTTTGTCGTTACCGAATTGAAAGGTAAGACACAAATCAAGATGAGCGACTTGCTTCTGCACAGCATCGACAATCTTGGGGTGACAATGCCCCAAACCAGAAGTCCATAAACCTGAAAAACCGTCATAGAGTTTTCGACCATCACTGCTTTTGTAATGATGGCCGTCTGCCGACACAACTATTCGAGGATTTTTCTTGTAGTCTCGATTGCCAGTAAATGGCATCCAGTATGCATCTATAGCAGATGTATTCTTCATAGCATTCTCCAACTTTTTCAATTAAAACCCAGTGACTCCACTTGGCATAGCCGGGAAATCACCAACCAGTTGCGCACCATTCTCAACCTTTTGTATAGCGCTTTCCATTATTTCTAGGGCCTGCGATAGGTTCTGTTTGTCCATATTCAAGGCCGGATACATTCGAACCGTCGGTTCCGTATCACATATGGCCCAAACACCATTTACTAACATTTCATTCCTGACTGTCCGCGCGACCCAACTATCCTCATAGCCCTCACCCAAGCTAGATGGCTCAGGATGAGAGAACGAGACCCCCATTAACAGCCCGAGACAACGAACCTCTTTAACAATCGCGAAGCGTTCGGTCCAAGATGCCATGCGATCGGCTGCAAGATCAGCCAGTTCGGCTGCCTTGCTAACAATTCCATCTCGTTGATATATTTCCAATGTCTTTAATCCTGCGGCGCAGCCTCCGGGCGTACCAGCAAAGGTACTTCCGCTTGATGCGCGAGGATTGTCTCCGAGTATTTCATCGCGCGTCGCCACACCGGCACATGCTTCAATGCCTCCCGACAGGTTTTTCCCTACGACAATCATATCGGGCAATACCGAGTAGTGGTCAATACCCCACATGCTGCCAGTCCGCCCCAAACCGGTAAGAACCTCATCGGCAATCATCAACCAATCAAACTTGTCACAAATTCTTCGGATACCTGCTAGAAATCCTTTAGATGGAATCCAATTGCCTCCTTCTGCGAGGCCGGGTTCAATTATCACGGCCGCCACATTGTCTGCCGGTGCAATGAAACTCGGTATATGCGTTTCCAAATACCACAAACAATAATCCACATATTGATCAGGTGACATATCAGCGGGGATATTCTCGGAGTATGGGAACGGTGCTTTTAAAACTCCTCCGGCCCAGGGTTCCATATACAGGTTATTTTCGCTGCCGTAACCACTCAACATTTTTGTGCCAAGCGACTCCCCATGGAAAGCCGAGGTGAAACTGATAATGTAACGTCGTTGCGTATGACATAGTGCCAAATGTATGGCTGCTTCGACCGCTTCTGTGCCAGACACCTCAAAACTAAATCGAGGGAAATGTCTCCCAGGCATAATTTCTGCTAATTGCTCAGCCAATTCGAATCGAAGTGGATGCTCCCAATGATAACCGTATCGGATATGCGCCTTATGAACTGCTTCTACCACCTCAGGATGACAATTCCCAAGCGGATTAGTCGCCCAACCATTTTGAAGATCGATATACCGATTTCCGTCAAGATCCCAAACAAAATCGCCCTGGGCCTTGTCAATAATAATCTGAGCTGGGGCCTTGAACCCTCTGGCGAGAGATTTTTGAGCACTTTCCCTGTATCGTGAACCGTGACGAAAAAAGTCTTGCCCTGATTCGAGACGAGATTTTGTCAGTGGTCCTGGTAGGTCGTAAGTCACACATAACCTCCTATTGAGGGATTTATCCTTTTTGCAAGTACTTGCCAACAGTTCTGAGAACCTTCATTATACAATCATTTAGGAATTTAAACAGTCATTTAGCGGCAGTATGATCAGCACGGCGAAGGGAGCCTTATGAGGGAAAAGTAGAATGTCGACCACTAATCCTGCAATCCACCAAGAAAGACGCAAATTATTGATTGACGCCACAATAACCGCGGTTGCCGAGTATGGTCTGGCAAAAGTAACGTTGGCAAAAATAAGTTCAATCGCCGGACTTACAGCAGGCACTGTAAACTTCCATTTTGAAAGCAAGGAGGCTTTACTTTTGGACACACTCCGCTTTGTTTCGGAGGAGTTTGATCGTAGGGTGGCGGATGCAATGAAAAGGGCTGGCACGGATCCATCAAAGCGACTAGCCGCGATCATTGACGCCTCTTTAGACCCTGAGATAACCGAGCACCGGAAAATGGCGGTTTGGCATGCTTTTGACTCGGAAAGCATCGGCCGGCAAGACTATCAGCGGATCCGCGGATCACTCGACAATCAAAATTTTAAACTCATCCTAAACCTTTGTGAGCAGATCATCCGAAGAGCCGACAAACAATCGGAGATTGATGCCCGCGCCATCGCAAATGCCATCTCAGGAATCACGGAAGAAGTTTGGAAGGAAATCCTCTATGCGGGGGAAGATTATGATCGCAATGACGCTAGGTATGTATGTTTGTGTTTTTTGGCAAGCATATTTCCTTGGTGCTATGAGATGCCTGCGAAAGTGGATAAAAATTGTGACTCAGTGACTCCCGTTACGAAGATTACACTTGCCACTTCAAAAGACATCGACGAGGTGGCTAGGTTATTTGATCTTTACCGACAATTCTATGAACAGGATCCTGATTTGACCCTAGCACAGCGTTATATAGGCGAGCAAATCGCAAACGGAAGTTCCGTTATATTTGTCGCTTGGGGCGGAGAAGGGGAAGACCATCATGCGGTGGGATTCACGCAACTCTACAGTACCTTTTGTAGCGTTGAGGCAAGCCCAATCTGGATTCTTTATGATCTTTATGTTGAAGAAGATACAAGAGGTAAAGGAATAGGTAAGTCTCTTATGCAGCAGGCTCACAAAATGGCCGCGAAAAGCGGAGCGTCGCGCATAGATCTCGAGACAGCTTTCGATAATATCAACGCTCAAGCGCTATATGAGTCACTCGGGTACGAAAAAGACAACGAATTCTACAAGTATTCTCTCGAACTATAGTCTCTTAGGCTAAAGAGAACCCATTAAATGAATTAACTCGAGCCCTACAGTTGCCGCAGCCAAGGCAGTAATCTCTGCATGATCATAGGCGGGTGCAACCTCTACAACGTCCGCGCCGACGACGTTCAATCCTTTCAAACTGCGAATAATTTTCATGGCTCTATCAGTGGTAATTCCGCCAACAACAGGGGTTCCAGTCCCTGGGGCATGCGCTGGGTCGAGACAATCGATGTCAAACGACAGATAAATGGGCATATTACCAACACACTGCATGACTGCCGACTGAATTTCGCCTATTGTCATATCATTCAGTTGGTCAGCAAGGATGACCTTGAATTCATGGCAGTCACGGTCATAAGCCGTTCTGATCCCTAATTGAATAGAGCGTTCTGGCTTGACAAGATTTTCTTTTGGCGCCGTGTAAAACATACCTCCATGATCGTATTTGTCGCTTTCCTCATAAGTATCAGTATGCGCGTCAAACTGGATAAGAGCTAAGGTACCACGATGCCTGTTAACTGCCCTCAAAAGAGGTAATGTAATGAAATGATCGCCTCCAATACACAGCGTTTTTTTTCCTGCGGCATGCACACTTCCAACATTATCAATTACTCGATCAACCATGTCTTCAGATTGGCCAGGAGGAAACTCCAAATCACCAAAGTCTATGACCTTCAATCTTTCAAAAGCACTAAAACCCCAAGGATGACGCTTCTCTCTCATCTCCCATCGCAAATTGGCGGAGGCAAGTCGCACGGCCTGGGGGCCGTGACGAGTGCCGGCACGCCCTGTGGTGCCTAGGTCATAAGGAATTCCCATGACGACGAGGTCTGCATTAGCTATCTCTCTGGATACCGGAATCCCCATAAAGCCATGCACATTTGAGAACATGGACTGGCTGTTATTTGGATCATCTATCACTATTATCGCTCCTTCAAATTTGAAAAGATTCTTATGGAGAAAGGTTCAGTCTATCCAAACCGCCGCCTCTCGGAGTTCCAAAAGCGTCCGGTGTAACCCAATCCGCAAAGCTGTGACAAGATCATCAATTTGACTTTTTGTTATGATGAGTGGTGGAGAAATTATACAGATATTAATAAAGGGACGTACTAGCAAGCCGAGGTCTTGACAGTGCCTGTCGACCATCTCTCCAATAGCGTAATCTTTTTCTAATAAATCTGCCTCATCTTTGCCGCGGATAGTCATCTCCACGGCAGCCATTAATCCCATACCTCGGACATCACCCACTAGTGGGTTATCTCGCAGGGTTTGAAGTTGTGCTTGAAAGTAAGGGCCTAAGGTTTTTACATTGTCGAGCAGGTCTTCCCTTTCTAATATATCCCAACTAGCCAGTGCGGCCGCACATGCAACGGGATTACCTGACCAGGTATAGCCATTCGAGTAGAGACAACCATCCGAATTGTCGCCGCTAATCTTTTCCATGAAGCTATCCGACACGGCATAACCTCCCAGAGGCACATAGCCGGAGGTGAGCCCTTTTGCGAAAATGACTATATCAGGAATTATTCCAAAAACAGCTTCGGACGCGAACCAGTGGCCTAGTCTGCCGAATCCTGTTACAACCTCATCAGCTATATAGGTGATGCCGTGATTTTTTATCGTTTCCCAAAATCTGACATGGTAATCAGCGGGCGGGACAATCACCCCACCACTGGCAAGAATCGGTTCCGCGATAAAACACATAATATTCTTGGCCCCGATTTCTTCTATTTTTTCCTCCAACTCCCGAATCAGAAAGTCACAAAATGATTCCTCGGTCTCGAATTGGGGGTGATAGTAAAAACATGGCGCCGAGAGAAAATGAACATTCTCCGATATGGTGTCCATCGCAGTCTTATCTCGCTCTTTACCAGTAACCGAAGCTGAAAGATATGTGCTGCCATGATATGCTTTTTCTCGAGTCAGAATATGTTTCCTGTCTGGCTCACCTCTGATGTTTCTTGCCAGCTGACAGAGTCGCAATGCAGAATCCACCGCAGTTGATCCGCCAGTAGTGAAAAAGACTCGATTTAGGTCTCCGGGTGTTTGACTCGCAATGCGTTCCGCGAGTTCAACTTCTCTCGGATTGACCAACGAAAACGAGGTGGCGTAGCTAAGATTCAATATTTGAGTCGCGACAGCGTCAGCTATCTCCTTTCGCCCATATCCGGATTGCATGCACCACATGCCCGCAGGCCCATCAAGCAGACGATTGCCCTCCGAATCATAGACATAAACCCCCTCGCCTTTATCGATAATCGAAGACGAATGATCCTGCCCGAGGGACGATAAATCTCCCCAAGGGTGCAATAAATGCCGATTATACTTCTCTCTGTAACGATCGCTTTCCATTTTTAAACCTTTAAAATCACAGCGCCAGTGTCGAGACCCATCGCCCATATAACTGATCAGCCACGCGGTTCAGCTCTGCAACATTTTGTTTAATGTATTTGCCGATAGTATAGTAATCTTGGGCACTCCGACTACTCTCGCCCAGGTCCTCCCGCCAATGATCTATCCAATCTCTGAGTAAAGGCTCCGTCACTTCAACGTGGCACTGCATACCAAGTATATTGCTGCCAATAGTGAACGCCTGATTACGGCAATGCTGAGAGGAAAATAAAAGTTTTGCGTTTTCTGGCAAAGAAAACGTCTCTTTATGCCAGTGGAACATGATGAAAGGATCAGACATATCCCCTAACCAATCTTTTGCTGCCAAGTCATCTTCTCGAGAACATGCGTGCCAACCTATTTCCATGCTTGGATTCAATGTAATTTTTCCGCCGAGCGCTTTGGCTATCATTTGTCCCCCTAGGCAATGTCCCAAAAGAGGAATTCTCTTTGTCGCTGCAAGTTTGATGAGCTCGATCTCTTCATCGAGCCAAGGGAGCCCGTCGTTTACACTCATTATGCCGCCCATAAAAACCAGCCCAGCAAACGTTTCGTCCACGCAGGGGATTCTATCACCTTCATATGCCCTGATGAGGCGGACGTCAATATTTTGCTCCTCGAGATAGTCGACAATATACCCAGGGTGCTCATCGTCCATATGCATAAAGATGATTACTTGCCGTTTCATATCAAGCCGTTACAACATATCTAGGACTTTGTAGAACATCATGCCAGCCGCCATGAAAGGTCTGCGGAAAATCTTGCCACCAGGCCAAGGGAGATGCAACATCTTAGTCAGAATGTCCATGCGATAAGTGTTACCATCAATAGCCTCAGCTAGAACCCGACCAGACATATGAGTTGGCGCCACCCCGTGGCCCGAGTAGCCAGTAGCATAAAGCACATTACTACCTTTAATACGCCCTACTTGCGGCATGCGACGGATACTTACTCCAATCTTTCCAGACCAAGTATAATCGATACCTACCGATTCTAGGCTGGGGAAGACCTTGGCCATATGATTCCTCATGACGCTTGTTACATTAGAAGGTTCAAGACCAGTGTAGTTTGAGAGGCCGCCCATTAATAGCCTCTTATCCGACGTTAAACGGTAGTAGTCAAGTGCCGTCCTCGAGTCGCAGACCGCCACATCACGGGGCATGGTCTGATTAATTTGGTCCTCGGATAGCTTTTCCGTCGCGACAATGCAACTCACTGTAGGCAAAACTCTCGCATCAAGATAAGGCACTAACTCGGTCATATAAGCATTCCCGCAAAGAACCGCAAAACGAGCTTGTACCGAGCCATTTTCCGTCGAAATCAAGGGGTTGTTCGAATATTTTATTGCAGTGACCTTGGACTGCTCAAATATTCTCGCTCCGAGCCCCTCCGCAGCTTTGGCTTCGCCGAGGCATAGATTCAACGGATGCAGGTGCCCCCAATCCTCACGATAATAACCACCTAGATATAATTCAGAATTTACAAATTGTCTCATCTCCTCTCGATCAAGCAACTGAATGGCCGGCTCGTCAACTGACCACTTTTTATAGGCCTTTAGGTGCCGTTTTTTTAAGGCAACTTCGCACCATCCCCATTTTAAATCGCAGTCAATTTGATACCTTTCAATACGCTCCCTTACGATATCAACGCACTCGACACCCATCTGTTCGACTGCATCCACGCCCTCTTTACCTATTGTGTGTCTAAAGCCAGATGGATTGTTACCGAATCCACCAATCAACTGCCCTCCGTTGCGTCCAGAGGCTCCCCAGCCAAGTCGATTGGCCTCTAGTAATATAACCTCATAACCACGCTCGCTAAGCTCTAACGCAGTAGCGACCCCACTAAAACCGCCACCAACAATAACAACATCAGCACTCAAGTTATCCCGCAGTTCGGGATAATTAGTAGCCCAATTAGCAGAAGCTGCGTAGTATGATTGGGTGTGTTCTCTGGTATCAATCGAAGATTTTAGCAACATTTGATGAATACAAACCTCTCGTTGTTAGCGCCATCCGTTGTGGATTAATTTGAAATCGCCGTAACGTTGCGCCGCATGTCCGACGATTTAGAATTAGGTAAATTTGGCCGTTTCAACGCCAATAGATACCAGCGAACGAATTCAGAACAGAGCGCTTCATATTCGGGATGATAGGGGCCTGGTTCAAAAAAACTTGAGTTGACGCCCTCGCTATTACGCAAAATGATGTATTCATCCTCTAAACTAGTATGGTGCCAGAGCCAACTTACCTGGTCTTTGTCATAATCCACACCTTCCTCGGCGCTAGCATTCACGTACCAAACCAGTTCCATATCAGTTTCGGTCAGACCCCTAGGGGTGAAGCGATAGAGGACGCAGTGATCGGGATAGTTGAGCATGAAAGCGAGTGGGCCCATCTGAAAGTCACCAGCTCCTCCATCATAGCCTCTCATCTTTCCCATCAACGGCGCAACCGGCTCACCATCCTTGCTGCCGGTTTTAAAACCGTCATAGAGCGCATACCTGCTATGATAGGAGCATGCACCAAAGGCAGACGAGTCGTTATAGTAGGCATAGTAATCATCCGTTATACCCTTCACGCCTGTGATCTCGGTAGCCCTTGCCAACATCGCGTCGTTTATGGGCTTGACCTTATCATCCGGGGCGGCGAGCGTGTGCATCTTTGCATACTGACGATGTGAACTTGAGCAATGGTAGCACTCCAGATAGTTCTCTAAACATAATTTCCAGTTTGCACTAATCCGATATGTTTTGCTCTCGGCCACTTTCGCGTTGTCGAGATCATAAGCCCCCAAAGGCTTTGCAATCCGGTTCAACGGGGCAACGAAATCTGGCGCCTCAGGGTCACAATTTATAAAAATCATACCCTGAAATACCACATGCTTGACTTTTTTCAGGGGATAATCGGCACAATCAAATCCCTCCAATCGATCCATCTCTCTGGCTCGCTTTAATTCCCCATCCATGCCATATGCCCAGCCATGATAGGGACAAACAAATGCTTTTCGGTTACCGCTTTTATCTTCACACACGCGAGCGCCTCTGTGACGACAGATGTTATGCATTGCTGAGATATCACCACGATCATCTTTGCTAATAATTAAAGAATCCTCGCCGATTTCAAACAGAAAGAAATCGCCGCTCTCTCGCACCTGACTGACGTGTCCAGCATACAGCCAGCTTTTAAAAATTATGTTGTGCAATTCGGCCTCATAAGTAACATGCGATCTGTAGAAATAGCGATCCATTGCGAATCCTGGCTTTCCTAGCTGAGTGCTAACCATTTCAAGCATTTTTTCTTTGGTATCCGAAACATCTGTCGCTATGAATTTCATTAGACAAGAACCTTTGAAGTGGTGGTTTGACACATATTCCTTACATCATACAATAAAATTCTAAATGGATATATAGATCATTAAACGTTCATTTAATTTCTTTATCTCAGAAAGTCTCAAATCGAGCGCAAATACCACTCGTAATCGACATTAGAAACCTTGGCTGCAAACATATCAAACTCGCTTCTTCGCACAGCATTATAGATTCGACAATATTCCGCACCGAGATAATTTGATAACTTATCGCTTGACTCGAAAACATCAATCGCTTTGTCCCATGTCCTAGGCAGGGTAAAGTCATGCTCCATCTCCACTCCCTCTTCAATCATCTGGCCAGGGTCACATTGCTGGGTAATTCCATGATGGATTCCTGCTGCAACAGCCGCCATAACCAAATACGGGTTAGCATCAGCCCCTGCCACCCGGTGCTCTAGTCGGCGGTTCTTATGCCCAGAAACGGGTATCCGCAAAGACACATCACGATGATTATAACCCCAGTTCGGAGCCAACGGAGCATAGTTGCCTGGAATGAGACGTCGATAGGAGTTTGCATTTGGCGCAAAGATCGCCATGGATTCAGGCATAGTAGCAATTAGCCCCCCCATAGCATAGCGCAACGTTTCCGAGATAGCTGGCACCTCAACGGAGGATAAATCAGCAAAAATATTTTCTCCATACTGGTCATAGAGGCTGAAATGGATATGCAAGCCACAACCAGCTATTCCTTCAAATGGCTTGGCCATAAAACTTGCTGCCATCCCATATTGCCTGGCAACACCCTTTACAATCCTCTTAAGCATAACAGTGTGATCACACGCGATGATCGGATCGCCGACGTGATGAAGATTAATTTCATATTGACCCGGGGAATATTCCGAGTGCACTGTCGTCATTGGCACATCTTGCTCCAGACATGCCGCTC
The DNA here is from genome assembly GCA_913044275.1 of uncultured Cellvibrionales bacterium. Classification (GTDB taxonomy): domain Bacteria; phylum Pseudomonadota; class Gammaproteobacteria; order Pseudomonadales; family Porticoccaceae; genus TMED48. Next base: position 16,443 of record CAJWMT010000006.1, on the reverse strand, counting down.
TCACTGATTCAAGGAATTCGTCTTTGTCCCAAAGTTCCTCAGGCATAGCATACTGAATGCCCCTCTGGTCGATACTGGTTCCCGGGACCTTGGCCAGTTTCAGTTTAGGTACAGCACCGGCACCATCTTCTATGAGATAAAATTCCAATTCGGTTGCAACCACAGGAGAAATGCCCATGTCATAAAGCGGTTTGAGGGCGCGTTTAAGGACATTGCGGGGATCAAATGAAATAGGTCTGCCATCAAGTTCACTAAAGGTAGAAATCACCTGCCCCGTTGCCGACCCCAGCCAAGTGATTGGGGCCAATGTATTTGCAACAGGAATAATATTTCTATCAGGATCACCTTCCAAATTCAAAAACTCCAGATCACCGGTCATCTCTCCAAGAACATTGAGCAGGAGGGTTGTCGCTGGCCCATTCACCCCTATTTCGAAAAAATCTTCAAACTCTTGTCTGGGTATTCGTTTGCAGCGGAAGATCCCATTTATATCCGGAATCAATAACTCAAGTGAGGTCGTTTTTGGATATTGACGCAAAAACTCGTCTAACTCATTGTTCTCATTCATGCTAGCCCTTACCTCCTGATATCTCTCCAATAGATGCAGTATTTTTTAAAACAACCAAGGCATCAAGACCAAGACATCCGTTTTCTGTAACTAAGATTGGGTTTATATCAATCTCACCTATTGAACTAGCAAACTCAGCAACGAAAACAGAAAATCGGGCCGCAGTTTCGCAATAAGATTGCATATTTACTGATGGCTTTCCTCGCAAGCCGGCAAGGAGCGATCGCATAGAGAGACAGTCGAGCGCACGGGCTACCGTATCGGAGTCAAATGGAGGAAACAACGCATATGTATCGTTCAACGCCTCAGCATAAATACCCCCAAAACCCACAACTACAAAAGGACCAAATTGACTGTCATTCATCATACCTAAAATCATTTCCACACCATAAGCATTGACCATCGGCGAGAGAATGGCCGACATTCCCAGACGCCTACTGAGGATCTTATAAGCTTCTTTAAGAACTTCCTCAGAGTCAATGTTTAGAAAAACCCCGCCACATTCGGATTTGTGTTTTATGCCTGGCGTGGCAGTTTTCAGCACCATAGGATATTCGAACATTTTTGCCGCTACGAGCAAGGACTGCTCGTCACTCACCAATTTGCTGGGATTCATTGGTATACCAAAGTCAGTGAGAAGCTGGCCAGCCAATGCTTCATTGACATCGAACTCTTTGGTAAGCCTCTGACGCCAGTCCAAAACAAGCTCAGACTTTAGTTCAGCTGGAACCGCAATCTTCCGACGATGAAAATCCCTAAATCGCAGAAGACATTTTGTACCCACGAGGAACTGACTCACACCGTCAATGACAGGCAACCCTTTGTGAGTTGAATCTATGGCCAATTGATCACTTCCACTTCCTTGCCTGTTGGCAACAAGAAACACTGGCTTACCTGTCGCTGCTTGGGCTTCATTTAGGTATGCAACGTAATTCGGGTACACCAGACTATCGGGACCACGATCATGAACCACAGCCCCGAGTGCTGCAGACTCATCTTCCAGTAATGCTGTAAAACAGGCTGACATTTTCTCGTCAGCTCCCGGACCACCAGCCCAAGCATCAAGTGGATTTACAGCTGGCAACCCCGGATGAAGATTGGGTTTTAGCTTTCCCTCAGTGACTTTCGACAATTTTGCGATTGGAACGTGATACCGCTCAGCCAAATCGACGAGAAGTTGACGCTCACCTCCCGAGTCATGGAGACAAACAAGCCCTCCCAACTGCATTGGTTTTGGTTGCGCAAACATGATCAAAGCAGTTGCCAACTGATCCATGTCCTCCACCCTTTGCACGCCAAAAGCCTCAAAAACTGCGGAGTAACATTTGTCGCTCCCAGTCAAGGCCCCGGAATGCGAGACGGCCAACTCAGCAGCAAAAGAGGAGCGCCCTACTTTAACTACCACAATAGGAATTTTTCTCTCCTGCGCCTTAGCAAGGGCGGCTAAAAATTTTTCAGGCTCACGACTGGTTTCCAGAAAGAGGCCTACAGCCGCTGTTTCAGGCAAATCAAGCGCATATTCCAAATAATCCTCCATGGTCACCGAAAACTCATAACCAGTTGAAACAGCCAAGTTGAATTGCAATCGCTGTTCACAATCAACGATGCCTTGCATCCCCGCGCCCGACTGACTAATCAGACTCACGTTACCCGGCGCAAAATGATCCCTAGTATCAAACGCCCCAGCCAGCACATGGTCACGGACATTAAAAAAGCCCAGGCAGTTCGGCCCGGCAACAAGCAGACCGGAGTTCTTGATTTTCAATTTCAGTCTGTCTTTGAGAGGTGGTTTGAAATCATCTCTCAATACAAGAGATGAAAATATTGAGCATGCTTTGACGCCAATACTAATGATCTCATCAATAGCATCCTCCAATCGTCGATCGGCGACCGCCAGAATTACGTGCTCCGGAGTGTCAGGCAAACTAGCCAAGGTAGGATAACAGGTCACATCGTTTACGTATTCATATGATGGATTTACGGGATAAAGTTTTCCTAGATAACCTCCTCTCGCTAAATTTATTAATATCTCGTTTCCTACGGATCCAATCTTCCGCGAGGCACCCAAAACTGCGATTGATCTTGGCTTGAGTAACGGTTTTAGCCGGTGCTCAGACATTAGAAATTTGGAGCTGGCGTTTGTCTTCTTCGATCAGGCGAAAATATAGCCCCTTTGGTTACCTTGCACTGCGCCATCACACGAGTCCATTTGAGTTCTCGCTCGTAGTATATCTCAGCTACCAATGACTGGCCGGGTCTACCAAACCTGGCATCAACCTGAGCAAAAGCGATGTTTGTCTTTGTTGTGGGGCACCAAGCTGCGGAGGTTATCGTTCCAACCTCTTGATCTCCGTGATAAACGAAAGCATGTTCAGCCGGCTTGTTACCCGCAACATCAAGATAGACAAATGCATAACGAGAACCTTGCGCACGTTCTCTGAGCAGTGCTCTTCTACCATTAAATATCGGTTTATCAAATGAAACCATCCATCCAAGGCCGAGCTCGAAGGGTGATCTTGAACGGCCTGTTCTTATAGTTTCGTCTGCAGGAATAAAATCCACCCCAGCCTGCAGAAAACCAGCCTCAATTCGCAGCATATCTAGCGCACTGCCCCCTATAGCCCGGATACCATAGAGTTTCCCAGCATCAAAGAGCGCATCCCAAAAGCTCTCCGCCAGACTCGGTTCCACCCATACTTCATAACCTAGGTCACCCGTAAAACCCGTCCGACTTACCATTACTTGTGAGCCGGAAAACTTAAAACGCGCCATACCAAACGGCTTCAATAATTCTATACCAACAAAACCCAAAGCCTTAAACACCGCGCAAGAGGTAGGTCCCTGGACAGCCAAGGCAGCCACATCGGCAGTTTCCTCTTTGACAGTTACATCAAATCCCTCGGCAGTCCACATCAGCCAATCAAGCGCTCTCGTGTAACAGCACAACCGATAATCATCTTCGGAGAGACGGAAGATCGTGCCATCGTCCATCACTTTTCCTTCTCCATCGCACCAGAGAACATAGGACACTCGATCAACCGCGAGCTTTCGTATATCTCTGGTGATTAGTTTATTGATAAAGGCTTCCGAGTCAGGACCCGTTATTCGGTATTTGGTCATTGGCGAGAGATCAAAAACACCAGTGCTGTTGCGAACAGCGAAGTACTCCATATCAACCTCAGTGAAGACCTGTGGCGTGGTATAGCCTTTCCAATCTTCCCAGAGGTTGACTTCACAAGCCGCTGCGCAACGCGCATGAAATGGGGTATGTAACATCATGGACTCATTGTGTGGAATCATGGAAATTTAACCTGTTCGATTTTTCTTTTGCGAGATGATCTCTTTAGCGGTATTCATACCAGCTAGCCCCATAACACCGCCCCCCGGATGAGTCCCTGCACCACTTAGATAAAGGCCATCAACGGGAGTAGAGTATTGGGAGGCTCCTGGGAAAGGCCTCATCATAAGAACCTGATCCAAGCTTATTTCTCCATGATGCCAGTGTCCCCCATGGATCAAATGACGCTCTTCGATGTCCACTGGTGTTAACAATTCTGCCGAGAGCATTTGATGCTTGAGACCGGGATAGTATTGCGACAGGCAATCTATGACCAAGTCTTGAAAAGGTTGTTTGCCAGCTTCCCAACCACCATCAAGTTCATACGGCGCATATTGCACAATTGCCGACAAAACATGCTTGCCATCTGGAGCCAAACCTGAGTCATGAATACTGGGGATGCTTATATCCATAATGGGTGAAGTTGAAAATTCTCCATACTTGGAGGGATTAAATGCCTTTTCTATGTATTCCATGTTGGGGGCTATCAAGAGTCTGTCACCAAGCCGAGACTCAGCTAGTCCCATAAAGTTTGGCAAGCCGTCCAAAGCGATATGCAACTTGGCCGCATCTCCCTTCATGCGCACGTTCTTCACTCGACGTAATGTGTCAGTCTCTAGATTAGCCAAGCCAACAAATTTCTCAAACGTCGTTTTCGGATCTGCGCTAGAAACAACAATATCGGCTCTTATTTCACGCCCATCTTTGAGAACTACTCCCGTTACCTTGTCAAGGTCGATGCTGATTCGATCGACTGAGGCATTGAGTTCAATATCCACTCCCATTGCTTTTGCAGCTTTGGCCATCGATTGACCGAGTTGGCCCATGCCGCCCCGAACCACCGATACTCCGGGCCTACCATACCCATAGATGTCGCCCATATGCCGATAGAGGTATCCGAAAACGGTATTGGGCGATCTTGGACCCATGTGAGAGCCCAGCACCGAATCAAGACTAATCGCCGCTTTAAGCAGATCATTATCAAAATTTTCTTCCATTACGTCATAGATATTAATCAAACCCAAACGCATCAAGTCACGCATGTCTGTCTTACCGAGCATCTTTATCTTCATACCCAAACCCAATAGCGCCGTAACGTCTCCAAAGCTTCTATCGACCAAATTGGGCGGGCGACGCTTGAATGCCTTACTTAAGACGTCACAAAATTTAAGCATCTGCTTGGTAAATGATTTAAACGCCGCCTTGTCTTTGTCGGAGACCCCAGCGCCCTCTAGCCTATCTGAAAAAACAGTCAAATGGTCGCCACTCTCGCAGAGAACTGTGGTGGGAATATTTCGTGCAGACAGCTCGAACCCATGCTGCTCAAGGGACATTTGGGAAACAACGCTATCATTTAACTGGTACAACCATTGAGCACACGAGGAAACTGAAAATTTTTCATGAAACTCAGTCGTTGCACAAGCCCCACCGGGCGAATCAAGCGCTTCTAGCACGATAACTTTACGACCCGTTTTGGCAAGTGATGCGGCGCAAGCAAGACCATTGTGTCCAGCGCCAATAACGACGACATCATATTCGGATTTAGGCTCAGTCATCATCGTATCCCTCGGGCACAAGAGACGTCCTTTTCAGATCCATAAGTATCTCTCGTGCCGCATTTGCACCAGGAGCTGCCATTACACCTCCTCCGGGGTGTGTCCCAGATCCACACATATACATCCCCTTAACTGGAGGAACTCTGTATTGAGCATAACCAGGAAACGGTCTGTTAAAGAGTAACTGATCGAATGTCAATTCACCCATGAATATATTTCCTTCAGTAAGGCCTACCTCATTTTCAATATCTTGTGGTGACCGAACCTCACAATGAAGAATAAGGTCTTTAAAATTCGGGCTATAACTTGATATCTGGTCTATTACCGTTTTCCCAAAGGCATCTCGATCCTCGCTTGTCCATTCTCGTCCATCTATCATGGGCGGTGCATATTGCACAAAAACAGACATCATATGCTTTCCCGGGGGCGCCATAGTCGGGTCCACTTGGGTTGGAATTAGCATGTCCACATATGGGTCCTTTGACCAGGTCCCGCTCTTCCAATCATCATAGGCCCTCTCCATTCTAGGAAGTGAATCAATAAAATGTTTCTCGCCCAAACACAGCGGACTATCCTTGGGTAACCCATTGAATGTTGGCAAGCCATCCAACGCAATATTCAACTTGCCTGAGGATCCTCGAATCTTGAAGTTTTTCGCTTTCCTCACCAAGTCTTTGGGCAGGTCGCCCTCATCCATTATTTTCAAAAAGGTTCGCTTCGGATCCAGGTTAGAAACAACAATTCTGGAGTGAATCTCATCACCGTTAGTCAGCGCAACGCCAGCGGCCTTCCCATTCTTGACTATTACCTGGGCAACCTCAGCATCACATTGAACTGTGCCACCGAAAGATTTAAACGCATCAGCCAATGCATTCGAAACGGCTCCCATACCACCTCGCGCCAAGCCCCACGATCCAATCGACCCATCAACATCTCCCATATAGTGATGCAAGAGAACGTATGCAGTGCCCGGCGAATAGACACCCAGCGCAGTGCCTATAATTCCGCTACCAGCCAAGTGCGCCTTGACGACATCTGATTCAAAATACTCTTCTAGAAAATCGCCAATGCTCATGGTCCAGAATCTCATGGTATCTGCCAAACCAACTTCGCCCATACCACTGAATGCTTTTGCCATGGCAATGAGCTCACGAATATCTCTAGGTTTAAACGAAGTTGGATCCGGCGGAGTTCGCATCAAAAAAGGACGAATGATTCTTGTCTGCTTCATGACGTCTGCTTCGTAGCGATGATAAGCATCAGCGTCTCGCTTGGAATGACGCGCTAACTCTCTGTGGTGACGCTCATGATCGGTATGATTGCCAAAGTAATCGCCATTTTGCATGAAAGTTACGCCGCCACCATAGGGCACCACCTGCAATCCATGGCTTGGGAGCCGCAAATCTCGAATGATTTCGGGGCGCAACAAGCTGCATACGTATGAACAGTTAGTGTACTTCCAATTTGGGTAAAGCTCCCGGCTAACCGCGGCACCACCAATGTAGCCGTTGCGCTCAAGCACTATCACCTTAAGCCCTGCTTTTGCAAGATATGCCGCATTCGTAAGCCCATTGTGTCCCGCTCCGACCACAATCGCATCGTATTTCTCAGTCACTTATTGCAGCTCCAAATGTCTAGTGAAAAGAAGTCGAATTCTAAACCGAATTCACGCGGCAGAATGCCGAAACACTCAGCTAGTGTCAAACACAGAACCGATGATTATTCCTAGCTAGTCCTGTCGAGTATACAATAATTTTCTGAATGGGGGTATAGGTGATTAAATGAGTATTTAAATAACAGTTCCGCCCAGCAAGCAATGGGTTATACTATCGACACCTTGCTACTTGTTTTTAGTGACTGTAACAGCTTTTCTTTTTATCATCGCAGTTCGACCGATTACAACTGAATTATCGATCTTTCAAAGCTTCCATCTTTTTCAATCAGGAGCATTCATGGAAATACAACACAATGAGCAAACCTTGGCTTGGCAGACGAGAGTGAGAGAGTTTGTTGAAACTCACCTTATACCCTGGGAAATAGAGGCCGAGCTTAACCAGGGCATTATCCCTGAGGATGTTTCACAAAAAATGCAAGCCCATGCGATCGATTTAGGTCTTTCTAGGATGGATGCTCCAAAAGAATTTGGAGGGCTGGGCATGAGCATGGTTAATCAGTTGGCAGCCTGGGAAGAGCTGGGGACAGTAACTAACGCACTTTGCTGGTGCTTTCCCGAGGCACAGGAATGGATGTTTGAAGCCTGCGGCAAGAATGAGCATCAAATCAACAATTATCTTCAACCACTGATGGATGGGCGTCTGCGAGAATGTTACGCAATCACTGAATCTGAATCAGGATCTCATGAAGTAGTGGAAACTGAGGCGATACGTCGTAACGGTGGCTATGAAATCTCTGGCGAAAAATGGTTCGTCACTACCGCCAATCTGGCTGATTTTTTTTTCCTTCAGGCCAAAGTGGACTGCGGAGAGGATGCTTTGTTTTTTATTGATAAAGATTCACCCGGCATTTCAATGATTGAAAACCCGATATTTTCCCATACTTTTCCATCACATCATCCGACATATCAATTTGAGCGCGTCTTTGTGCCGGAGGAAAACCGAATTGGGGAAGAAGGTTCAGGCATGACTTACAGCCGAAATTGGTTTCGACATGAACGTCTAACCATTGCGGCAAGAATGCTGGGTGCAGCGAGAAGAATGATAGAAGAGGCAACAGAGTGGGCGTCACAACGCAGGATACAGGGAGAGTTTTTAATAGACAAACAGGCGACGCAGTTTGCACTGGCTGACTGCGTTACTGAGCTTTGGGCCTCAAAGCTCATGGTATATGAAGCGGCAGCAGCGCATGACCGCGGCGATGATCCTAAGGGTCTGCATATTCAGTGCTCAATGGTAAAACTCTATGCCACCGAAATGGCCAATCGTGTCGCTGATCGTTGCCTACAAATATGGGGCGGGCGCGGCTATCGCCGGGACAACGCCGTGGAACGTTTTTACAGGGAAGTAAGAGTTGACAGAATCTGGGAGGGTAGCAGCGAAATCCAGCGAATCGTAATAGCCAAGGCCCTTCAGAAGCGGGGGCTCAAAGGGATGTAATAGTCGAGTAGAAGACTCTTCGGCAAAACTCATTTTTGAAATCTGTTTGCTTGTGGGAATTCCCTTAAGCCTAAACCAGTTTTTCGAAATTTAAGCAAAAAGCAAGCAAAATCTCAGGATGTTAACCACGGATTCTCCTGACTTCGCATCCATAACGGTGGTGCATAAATGATAACCTCAACTTCATCTCCTGCTTTTATCATTCCGGGCACCTCTACCACACCAACTAGGCCCCTACTAAATTGGGCAGCTTTAGCGAACGCCGTGTCATGGATGGGTCTACCAGAATTGGTATGGCATTTCGCCGCCAGCGCCTTGCCCATATCGAGACAAGGAGGGTTATATTCTTCAACAAGCAATTCCGCACCGGAAGGAAATTTAAAGATGCTCCCTCTTGGTACCAGAGAGAAACTGGGCACACCCTCCAAACACAAATTCGCTCCGATGATTCCCGCACTCAGCACCTCAGAGAGATCCATTTCCTTCGATATTTCTGCCAGTTCCTCCGCAGAAACCGCCGACCAATGACGTTCGTTTCGTCGAATGACACCTTTCCGCTGCTTGTCGCCAGACCCCCAAGCTTTTCTCTCGAATGAGGCATGGCGATCACCGAGAAAACCATCCATCTCCGCTTGCAAAAAATCGCGCTCTTGTTTGACAAGACTTTCTCCGAGGGCGCCGATAAAAAGTGATCTAACGATACCTTTAACTCTAGTGATCATACTTTCGATTCCTTAAAAACAGTGCTTTTATTAAACACCCGGCAAGTTTCGAGACCACCTCAGACTGGTTCTCTAACATCCTTTCGCCGTTCCACTACATTCATTTCTATTGCCACGAAACCTACAATCCATACAAATTCATCCCAAGCAAACATGTAATGACCTAAATAAATCCAGTAGCCTATAGCAAACCACAAAAGGGAGTAGAGAAGCACTTTAGCCATATTCGCACTCTTGATTAGCAAACCTCCAGTAATATCCTTGTCCTGGAGCCAGACAACCACTTCTATGCTCAACAGAATCAACAACCATGTGATTGATTCGACCAAGTCAACTAACGCTGAACGGCGCTCCAGAGCCAAGGCCATCTCATCCTGAACGATGAGATGGTCTGGCGGATCATTAAAAAAGAATTGCCTTGCAGTTGAAAGTTCGCTGCAATTTCCATCAGTTATTTTTGTATAAACGAGGTTATAGGCATATGACAGGTTTTGATCAGCAAGCTCACATAAATCAGTCACACCCTCAATAATTGGTGCCTGACTCAGATCATACACAGTCATTGCATAAGCATAAGGGGTGTGCGCTAGGACTACGTAGCAACATAGCCGAATAATAAGGGATATTATCTCGTGTGGACGGGAGAGGTCTCGCCCCGCCAAAAGGTGCGTCTCCATCTCAAACAATAGCAAGAGGAGCAACCATGCACTTTCATCAATTGTTGTATTATAGGCACTTGCCCACTGCAAAAAAGTGCTGCCAGAATGCAAGGTGTGCCCGGCGATGACCCAGTCGTCTCTCACGTAGAATACGAAATTAAACAAAAGAAGTGAGTACACCACCAATTTAATCCAAGTAAGCGGCATAACGGCAGCCAGATTTGCTTTGGTGGTTGCTAAACTCATTTTGTTTTAAAAATGACGTCGTCCATCAGATAAACTAATGCGTGTCTTTTTCTCCAGTTGAACTCATTACCAACTATATACTAAACACCCGATGAAGCCGAAGCCCTGTTTTTTCAACAGGCTTATGCTCGTGTATCGGGACAATAATCAAACGGGTATCATCGAAAGAAACTATAGTTCCCTATATGCAAGGACCTCGGCGGCGTTTTTTTGGGTTTAATTTAACTGGCTGACGTTTACGTGCACAGAAAAATAGCTTATCCTAAGGAGTTATAAAACATAAGAAAGGGTTCGCTGGGATTGCTCAGCGTTGAATAGTGAAAAGACTGAATTGCGTTTTTTAAGGGGAAAAAAATGAGTAGGTTGGATCAAGTACAAACTGACACTCTGTTCAAGAGGAAGTTAATTGTGACGTCGATTGCGGCGGCTCTGGGGATGACTGGAGCACCATTAGCCATTGGGCAAGAAACCTCCTTAGAGGAGATTATCGTTACGGCTCGCCAGCGGGCGGAATCGTCTCAAGACATCCCAATGATGATTAACAGCCTGACAGGCGATGAACTGCAAGAGCAAGGAATTACAACTCTCGAAGATTTTTCTAGGTTCATTGGTAGTTTGAATGTGGTCTCAACCACACCGGGTCAAAATGACATTGTGTTCAGAGGCGTCAGCGATGGGGGAGGTTATTTGGTGGACCCGAGCGCATCTATCTATCTGGATGAACAGCCCATGACTGTCGCCAGCATGGCGCCTGACATCTACCCGGTGGATCTTGCCAGAATTGAAGCCTTAGCGGGCCCACAAGCAACTCTCTATGGTGCCTCCTCCCAAACCGGTGCTGTGCGAATAATTACGAACAAACCAGACCCATCTGAGTTCAGCGGCAATATAGGGGTTGGAGTCTCGACGGTAACAGACGGGGACAGCGGATATGATATAGATGCCACCGTCAACATTCCAATCAGTGAAGACTTCGCGTTGCGGTTCTCAGCATTCAGTGCTGAAGACGGCGGTTTCATCGACAGCATAGCTGGCGTAACCGTCTTCGACCCCGCGTCCGGACTGGGGGGTACAAAACCCAACACAGGATTTGTTGAGGACGACATTAATGGATTGGAATGGAGTGGAGGAAGAGCAGCAGCCAAGTGGTTTGTTTCAGACGACTGGTCGGCCACTGTGGCCACCAATTTTCAGAAAATAGAAGCTGATGGCTTCAACGATTTCGACCCCGGGGTCGGAGACCTCCAGACAGTTAAGTTCGCAGATGAGCTTAGAGAGGACGATTGGAAGCAAATGAGCCTTGTCATTGAGGGAGACTTAGGGTTTGCTCAACTCACGCTTGCAGGGTCTTACTATGATCGGGAAACTATGTATCACCATGATACTCAGACGTATACGGCGTATTATATGTATACTTTTGGGGTATATGGCGGATATGCAAGTTATGATCTCGGAAGTGAACCCACCGGTTTCCTGGTAAACGACCAAGAGAATGAAGCCACCACGTTCGAAGCAAGACTGACTAGCGCTGGAGAACGAATTAGCTGGACCGCAGGCGTTTTTTACAATGAAAATGAAGAATATTGGGACTTTAAGTCTTATGTGAACGGCTACAATGATTCGGGGGCAGCTTACTATTGGAGGGGTCTTGCAACCTACTATGATACAGGGACAATTCCACCTACAGATGCTTGGTGGCATTCGGCTCAGGGCACTAATCGCGTTGATAAAGCAGTATTCGGTGAACTAGACTTTGATATAACGGATCGTCTGTCATTATTATTGGGTGGCCGGTATTATGAGGTGGATAGAGACATCACTTATTTTAACGTCAAGCCACAGGGCAACCCTGGACTTCCTGCTGAAGGCAGTTCCGGCCCATGCGCCCCAACATGGTGCGGAGATAGAATACCTGACCGAACCGCCAAAGATGATGGCTTTATGCCGAAATACGGAGTTCAGTTTGACATTTCAGAGGACGTAATGGTGTATGCTCTATACTCGGAGGGTTACAGAGCCGGTGGCATCAACCGGGCGAAAGGCATTCCAGCGTTACCGGTGGCTTATGAGTCTGACATTGTGGAAAACCAAGAGTTCGGTATTAAATCCACTCTAATGGATGGAAAGATTCAAATCAATGCAACAATTTACAAAATGGACTGGAAGGATGTTCAGCTAGAGATTACCGACCCCAGTAACAATATTGTGAGGCCGCCCCCCGAATCGGATCCATGCCAATTACCAGACGCGGATGCCAATTACTGCAAAAATCAGCCGTTTCAAGACGTCGTTGTAAATGCTGGCAACGCGACGGTGAAAGGAGTGGACTTTGATATGAAGGCCTTGCTGGGCGAAAATCTTCAGATTGGATTCAATATAACCAAGATAGATGAAGCGATAGTAAGCGGCGATGCTAGCTTTCCAGATGATCGATTTGCGGGAGGGCAAGTGGACATTGGACTTGGGTCTGGATTGACACTCCCCATGTTTGCAGACGTGGCATATTCGATGTACCTCGAGTATGGTTCTCCAGTTAATTTCATGGGCGGCGGGGATGCGACCCTGCGAATCCAGCACAGCCATAATGGTGATTCATACAACCAAATATCTGGTGATGATGTATCACCCAGACAAAAGGGCGGTGACTACAGCGTAACTGATGTCATTTTAGGCTACACATCGGGAGATTGGCGGGCTCAATTGACTGTAAACAACATTAGCGACGAACGTGGTATTGTGTACAGAGATACGTCAGATTTTGATCCATATTATGGGCGAGCCAGTGACATCGTTATACGACCAAGAAACATTAGCTTCAGTATTCGCAAGAATTTCTGAATTCCCAAGTGAGGTAGGGCGCGAAGATCCTGCCCCCACTTGGGTCGAGGGCTTTAATGTTTGGGTATGCTAACTGAACGGCCAAACCTCCAGGCCATGAATGGCGTTCCTGATGTCCTTCGTCAGATTGACTAGTGCCACTCTCTTTCGCAGGACGATGTCGTATAGACTTACTGTTGATGGCGAAGAACCAGCAGCAACAAGGCGCTGGTTTACTACACATAGTCCTCTCCCAAATGCTTGCCTCGCCACCCGGCTGCTATCCACGCCATTAAATTCGAGTTCATCGGGCGAAAAAGTGGGGACCTTAATGGCCAGTGACTCCTCACCCCTGCTTACAAATCTTATTACATTGCTGTTCGTGTCATTGAATATAACTCCGTTAAGGAAAGGCCTGGCATTATGGACTCCCTCCGGTAGGCTACAGAATTGAGCAATACGGATATCTGACGCTAACTTGAGCATTGCCTGTGTATGGAGTCCACTGAAATAAACTCCGCCTTGTTCCACGTGCACCATGTTGATATGGTAGTGGTTAGAGAATGGAGGACCACCCGCTGCCAAAGGATCAAATCGCTGACCTTCCCATTGATCTCCATTTTTGGATATATAAAGCCCCCAAACAAAGCTTTTAGTTTCAAGATTAAAAACAAGGAGACTATCATACCCAGTTGACGTGAGAAAAAGTAAGTGATCGCGACGACTAATTTCATGGCAGTGCTTTAGGTATTGATTTTTAAAAGATTCCAATAACTCGAAGTCTGGGCCATAACAAAACAGTTCATCACTAGCAGCTATCCAAACTTGGCCATTGAAAAATTCAATGCCTCGAAGGCCTCGATCCCATCCCCGACCGGCAAAATCAATATCACCTGTATTCCAGTCAATATGTTGTTCTGCTTTTCGATTATTGAAATCGATTGTGAAGACGCCTCCGTGACTTTGCCCTTTCTCGCTGCCCCTGACAACGGATGTAACGATCAAACGGGGTAAATGATTATCCATCAGCGAACGATCCGCGTTGGATCTTTAAAATCTAGCAAAGACTCTAGAATCTCTTTCAATGGTTCGATATGCTTCTCGAAACGTTGCCAAGTATTCAGAGATCCTCTGTAAATGGGCTGACGGACTTGCTCCGAACTGGCAGTCCTCACTGATCTTTTGGTCTCATGAAAACTTAAACAATTCTCTTCAAAAGGGAGCTCGCAAAAATCCAGAATTCTTTCAACTTGTGCCTCGAGGTCAGACACAACGTCCTCATATTGTACTCTAAGTATTTTTCCCGGAAGATGATCGTTCCAATGGCTCATTAAACCATCATACTCTAAATAAAATTCGCCTAACTCGAACATATCATAAGTAAACGTTTGTCCCGCGGCAAAATGCTGTTTGAAACATCCAACGCAGCTATCGAGAGGGTGACGACGGGCGTCTATTATCCTCGCTCTTGGTAAAATCGCCTGCAAAAGTCCAATATGCGCAAAATTGTTGGGCATCTTATCTGTAAAAAATGGTGCTCCTCTCCGATGCTGATCAGCCCTTTCCAGATAATGGTGCCCCAAGCCAGTCAGTTCATCATCTGACATTTCAAGCAGTCCCCCAGGAAAATATCTTCCTTTTTTCTTGTCAGTGACCATCTGAGAGACTATACCAAGATCCGGCAATTCACTTGTCCCATCAACCAAGCTATGACTAGCGAGAATCTGCTCCAAGAGGGTCGATCCCGATCTTGGCAACCCAACTATAAAAATTGGCGAAGCGTCTTTTGCCCCAGTTTTGGATTCCAATACCCTATCAAAAAAGTCGGTCTGAAATGTCTCTTTAATTTTTTTATGCGATACCGCCGTTTGAACAGGATCGTAAGAAATCATCTTTCGATATTCCTCGTTACCCCTAGCATAGTAGTCAAAAGCATTGTCATATTCGCCGCAGTCCTCCAGGGCTTTCCCTAAGGTGAAGGCAAAATGAACCACGGACTCTGGCAAGAGAGATGTGTCCTCTATCCGCTTTACCATTTCAGCTATCTCGGAATCGGAGAAACGAAATGTTTTGAGATTAGATAGGCTGAAATAAACTTCACCAAAATTCGGTTTCAACTCAATAGCTTTGCGGTAAGCCGCAATTCCCCCATCTTGATCCCCCAATGTTTTCAAAACATGACCTAACCCGAGGAAAGCGCCTACTTGCTTTGGATCAAGCGTTACAGCTTTCTCATATGAATCCCTAGCCTCCTCCGTTTTTCCTGCCATAGCGAGAGCGGCCGCATAATAATAGTGTGAGGTAGGGTTGTTGGGATCATGCTTCAGCGATGATTCCAGAGCTAGAGCCGCCTCCATTTCTTTTCCTTGATCCTTCAAAGCAACACCCAGCTCATGCCAAGCTACAGTAAACCGCGGTGCTATCTCCACGATTTTTCGGAGTAATTGCTCTGCCTCACCATATGCGCGCGCGTTCAAGGCGATTCGGGCAAGGAGCAACGCAGCATTTACGTCGCGAGGTTTTTCCGAAAGAACTTCCTTGGCTAATTTTTCCGATTCTCTAAACTTTCCTTCGGCAAAAAGTCTCGTCGCGTTGTCAAGTTTTGCTTGCATCGGCGAAAGCTCCGACGCATGTTTTAAGGCCGCATCACCTGCCTCGTGTCTCCCCAAACTCTTTAGAGCACCACCTAACTTAAAAAAGGCACTGGCGGCCTTTGGATTCAATTTGATTGCCTTTTGAAGATAAATCAAAGCTTCCTCGTGTCTGCCAAGATTTAGCGCGACAGTACCAAGGTCTTCGAATGCATTTGGATACCCGGGAGAAACGTCCGTTACGACTTTCAAGAGTTTTTCAGCCTCCTCAAACTGATTCTTTCGAATCAGAATCGTTCCAAGTAACGATAAAAAATTTATATTTCTTTGTTCATGGGCAAGCCAATCTCGGCACAGCGACTCAGCATCCTCTTGCAGACCGCTTCTGAGAAACCCGAGCGCCTTGTCGAACATTGCTTTAGGATCTTTCTGATCCACTTTCACCCCCCTCGCTGTTACAAAGCTGAAATTTGATTAATGGCTGCCTGTGTAATTGTTAGAACGCTATACAATCTAGCCTTATGTCAAGGTCAATGCAATTAAGCCGATCCTGAGGAACGATGCGCTTCCATTCCAATTGACGTTACTCTCAATGCATTTGAAGCGAGACACTAAATGATAATGTTTTTTGATGGTTATGTTAACATTTTGCCCAATTCAACAAATTTCAGATATATTGAAATGCTTGCACCCAGCTTTCGTTTAGTTAATTTTTCTTTAAAACTCATTATACCTTGCGTATTTTTCATCGGCGCTAATCAAAATGCATTTTGCGAATCCGAAACAAGATATGCTCTTTTAGCTGATGGTCTCATAGACGGAGTAACGGATACC
>CAJWMT010000005.1:0-54583 GCA_913044275.1 uncultured Cellvibrionales bacterium | reverse complement strand
AGAAAATTTTTCTTCAACTAAACTTTTACTTGAAGACTCAGATCCTGAAATAAAATCCTTAGCTCAAGACGAATTAAATATTATTACTGAACAACTGAAAATAAATGAATTAGAAATAAAAAAACTTTTAATACCTGAAAATGAAGATGATGAAAAAGATGTGTTTTTAGAAATTAGAGCAGGAACAGGAGGGGATGAAGCAGGTTTATTTGTTGGGGACTTGTTTAGAATGTTTACTAGGGTTACCGAAAGAAAGAAATGGAAAATAGAACTAATTAGCTCGAGAGAAAGTGAAAAGGGTGGATTCAAAGAAGTAGTAGCAAAAATTTCCGGCAAACAAGTTTACAGGTTTCTCAAATTTGAATCAGGAGTACACCGTGTTCAGAGGGTCCCTGATACTGAATCACAAGGGAGAGTGCACACGTCAGCATGCACTGTCGCTATTCTTGCAGAGGCAGACGAGACCGATGAAATTGAAATCAGCAAGTCTGATCTGCGCGTCGACACGTTCAGAGCTTCCGGTTCGGGAGGGCAGCATGTAAATAAAACTGATTCAGCTATTCGTCTAACACACCTTCCGTCCGGAATCGTCGTAGAGTGTCAGGATGAAAGATCACAGCATAAAAATCGAGCGAAGGCAATGGCAGTGTTGCAGGCACGGTTGAGCTCGTCAATACGAGAAGCTCAAGCGAAAGATGAGGCCGATCACCGCCGCAGTTTGGTCGGTACTGGCGATCGTTCAGAACGCATAAGGACTTACAATTTCCCGCAAGGCCGAGTAACAGACCACAGGATCAACTTGACTCTATATAAACTGAGTGAAATTGTTGAGGGAGCATTAGACGACCTGATTAACGTGTTGGCAACTGAAAATCAAGCTGACCAATTGGCAGATCTATCTCATTAGAATTCAATGGTTACTATAGGCTTTTTATTAAAGAAGCAATCAAAACTGCGTTTTGTCAGCGATTCTCCTCTTTTAGACACAAAAATTTTGTTGTGCCATGTTTTAGAGTGCCCACCGACAAATTTGTATCTGGATCAAGAATATTGCCTTACATCACTCCAACTTAAAACTTTCAATGACTTGTTTCGACGTCGTATTTCTGGCGAGCCCATAGCTTATTTGACTGGTCACAAGGGTTTTTGGTCACTAAATTTGAAGGTGTCCAGTTCAACACTTATTCCTCGCCCAGAAACTGAGTTATTGATTGAAAAAGCTCTAGAGCTGCCCTTACCTGAGGACGCCAAAATTCTGGATTTGGGCACAGGAAGTGGAGCTATCATCTTAGCTCTTTCCAGTGAGAGACCGAGTTGGGTATGCACTGGCACCGAGATTCAGCGAGATGCTTTGACAATAGCAGAAGTAAATCGTGCTTCTCACAACCTGAATAATGTAGAGTTTCTATACGGTGATTGGTATCAGTCAGTTCCAGATCAGAAATTCCATTTGATTGTAAGTAATCCACCATATGTGGCAAGCGGAGATCCACATCTCTTAAATTTAAATATGCATTTCGAACCCAGATCAGCTTTGATATCAGAGAAGCATGGTATGGAGGATCTTAACCATATTATCTGCAAAGCACCCAAATATCTGCTGAGGAGCGGATGGCTGGTAACCGAGCACGGTAGCGAACAGGGGCAAAAAGTGAGGGATCTCTATTACTCGGTCGGCTTCAAAGGTGTCGAAACTTTCAATGATTTGAGCGGCCTAGAGAGAATTACTTTGGGCCATACTGCATAAGATCTAAGATCATTTGCCGAATGCAGTAAAAGTGATTCTTGGAGACATTTTAAGTTATGACAAAAAAATAAGAAAAATTTTTTGGTACTTTTGAAAGTACGCATTGACAAACCTTTGAATTTTATCTGAATGCAGCGCAAACCACAGTTAGTGGCATAACATAAGATATTACTAATTAAGCTTTTGCTAACTCTGTTATCATACAGATGCGTCCAAATCGACTGACCAGCCACCTATGAAACTAAAGCAGTGTACCTATTTTGACTGAACAGACATCAACGACCGACTTGCCCGACCGAAAAGCGCTTGCGCTAGACAAACTCGATGGCCAAGAAATTGAAAACGTAAACCTGGATGACGAGCAATCGAGTATTCGTAAGGAGCATGCTGGGAAGCGCTTTAGTGATTTTGAATTACCTCCTCAACTCATAAAAGGTATATCAGCTCTTGGATTTAAGCATTGTACCCCGATTCAAGCGGAATCGCTCCCTTACGCACTCAACGGTGAAGATATAGTAGGCAAGGCGCAAACAGGCACTGGTAAAACTGCGGCTTTTCTGACGAGTATTATCACGGATCTTATCAATCACCCAATCGATGAGGAGCGCTACATAGGTGAAGCGAGATCGTTGATATTGGCTCCAACCCGTGAGCTTGCGATGCAAATTTCCGAAGATGCTTTAGATTTGGCTAGATATACTGATCTGGCCGTGCACACGCTTGTAGGCGGAATTGATTATGCTAAGCAATTGAGATTTCTGGAAAAAAAGCACTGTGATATTTTGGTAGGAACACCGGGTAGACTTCTGGACTTCGCCAACAACAGAGATATTCATCTAGATCAATTGGAAATATTGGTTATCGACGAAGCGGATCGGATGCTAGATATGGGATTTATCCCGCAGGTAACAAGATTAGTTCGTTTGACTCCTAACAAAAGTGACAGACAAACGATGTTGTTTTCAGCTACCCTCTCTTCAGAAGTTGAGCGCCTTATTCAACGTTGGACCAACTCCCCAATAAAAGTGGAAATTAAGGCTGAACAGGTTGCTACGGATACAGTTGAGCAAAAGGTATATATCACGACTAGTGAAGAGAAATTTAGTCTTTTAATTAAAATCCTCAAAGGACCGGGTGTCGATAGCGTGATGATCTTTGCCAACAGACGAGATATCTGTCGCAATCTCTATGATAGACTGCGAGACAAGGGCTTCAAGGTAGGGATGTTATCGGGGGATGTTCCCCAACCCCGTCGCATCAAAACTCTCGAGAATTTTAAGAATAGACGGACTAAAATAATGGTAGCGACCGATGTTGCCGGCAGAGGTATACACGTTGATGGGGTTAGTCATGTAATCAATTATACTCTGCCAGAGGAACCCGAAGACTATGTTCATCGCATTGGTCGAACGGGCCGAGCAGGTCAGACTGGGACCTCGATAAGCTTTGCCTGCGAGGATGATGCTTTTTTATTGGAACCGATCGAAAAACTGATGGACACCAAACTAATATGCAAGATGCCAGATTAAATTTGTGCACTTCCCGTTAAAAGATCTAAAGTAAGTATGAACAATTATCTTCATATGCTACCAAGGCATAATTTCTCAATTTAGAAGTGTAGCTCTTCAGCCCAGGCCATTGAGGATGAAGAGATGGTTTGGTGATGAAGCAACCATCTTTTGTTAGGGCGTATACCACTTATTTACCAACTGATTTTCGGGTTAAACGTTGTTTGTCTCGCTCCCAATCTTTCTGTTTATCTGCCATTCTCTTGTCGTATAGTGCTTTTCCTTTTGCAAGGGCAATTTCACATTTTACTAGGTGACGTTTCCAATAAAATGCTGTACATATACATGTGAAACCTTTTTGGTTTATGCCCGTTTCAAGAGATAAGAGCTCTCTTCTTTTGAGGAGGAGCTTGCGTGACCTGTTGGGTTCGGTCAGAATGTGTTTTGAAGCGTTTGGAAGGGCAGATATGTTTGTACCCAAGAGCCAGGCTTCACCGTTTTTTACGATAATGTATGCATCATTTAAATTAATTCGCCCAGCTCGAAGGCTCTTTACTTCCCAGCCAAGCAATAATATCCCGGCTTCAAATTTACGTTCGATAAAATAATCATGTCTCGACTTTCGATTAAGTGCTATTGTTTTATCACTAGCTTTGATTTTTTTTCTCATATGCCAAATTATACGATCGATATAAGGATTGTCATGAATTTATTATTATTTAATATTGGTAAGTTCAGTTTTCGAGCAAATTTATTTTGGCATGAGTTAAATTGACCGGAGTTTATATTTTGCTTTCAGAATATAAAGGCCAAATGCAGATTGAATTATCTATTTTAATTTGTGGGGGCAAATTATGAGCAATAATACTAACAGAGGCATGCATGGCGTTTGGTTAAGCCGTTGGACGTTTATTATGGCCGCGACTGGATCTGCAGTTGGCTTGGGCAATTTATGGAAATTTCCCTATGTCGTTGGTAACAACGGAGGAGGAGCCTTTGTTCTAATCTACTTTGCCTGCATGTTGTTAGTTGGTGTGCCAGTAATGATGGCTGAAGTGGTTTTGGGACGAGAGGGGCGAAATAGTCCAATCAATAGCATGAAATATGTAGTGGAAGGCAGTGACAGCGGTCGAGTATGGCAGCTGATCGGTTGGATGGGAGTCATAGCTGGACTGTTAATATTGTCTTTCTATGCGGTTATAGCAGGATGGGGATTACACTATATTTTGGAATTGTCCAGCGGGAGCGTAGTGGGAATAAATGGTGAGTCTGCAGCTTCTTTGTTTGGGGAGCTTACGAGTAGTCCTGCAAAGTTAATCGTTTGGCAAACAATTTTTCTTGGCATGTGTCTTCTAGTGGTGTCTGGCGGCGTGAAAAAGGGACTTGGCGCAGCGGTTGAAATATTGATGCCACTGCTATTTATGATGTTACTAGCCATGCTCATTTATGCGATTATCGAGGGAAATTTTAACGCGGCATGTAAATTTTTGTTTGAGTTCGATATTGCCTCTTTGTCATGGAGAGCTATTTTGGAGGCAATGGGTCTAGCGTTTTTCACTTTAAGCATTGGTATGGGTGCCATAATGGCATATGGAGCCTATATGCCAGCGGATGCAAGTATTGGTAAAACAGTTTTAATTGTTTCAGTTTTTGATAGTTTAGTGGCAATAATCGCGGGACTCATAATTTTTTCTATCGTTTTTTCAACAAGTGGAATCGAGCCAAGTGCGGGTCCTGGGCTAATGTTCATTAGCCTCCCTGTCGCATTCGGTAGTATGCCTGCTGGTCAAAGTATCGGAGTCATATTTTTTGTTTTGGTTGTCATAGCAGCGTGGAGTTCGGCAATATCTTTACTCGAGCCAGCTGCGGCTTGGCTTGTGGAGGCAACCGGCGTTAATCGTTTCATGGCGAGTCTTAGTCTTGTTGGCTTCGTATGGATAATTGGTTTAGGATCAGTATTTTCGTTTAATTTAGGTGAGGATTTTAAACTTGCGGGTTTCACTATTTTCGATGGCCTTGATTTTTTAACATCAAATATTTTGTTACCGATTGGTGGCTTAGCAATATCGTTATTCGTGGGTTTTGTCATGAATAGAAATATGTTGTTAAGGCAAATGATTGATTTGGATTGTTACTCGTTGACCTTAAAAACGCCGTCGTATTGGGCGACATTCTCGCTGAGAGTGATATGGGATTGGCTGCTTCGCTTTGTTGCTCCAATCGCAATTACGGCCATTTTCATTATGGGAATTTACGACAGTATTGTTTCTTGATGTGTCTATGATAAATCAAATAAAACGTTCTGCATTGGTTGGTTACTCGCCGGAACACATGTTCGACTTAGTCAATGATATTCAGAGTTACCCAGAGTTTCTAGATGGTTGTGTGGCAACAGAATTGCTTGACGAGACCGAGAATTATGTAATGGCCAAGATGCATCTCAAAAAAGCAGGTATTGAAATTAGTCTCAGCACGAAAAATATTTTAACAAGGCCGTCAAACATTGTTATTACTCTTGTGGAAGGACCTTTTAAAAGTTTCTCTGGGGAATGGGCTTTTAAAGGGATTGGCAATGAGGCTTGCAAGTTGTCTCTTGATCTTAATTTTCAACTCAACAATTCAATAGCAAGATTTGCAGTGTCTAGATTAATGACTGAAGTTGCGAATGACCTAGTAAAGTTAATCTGTAATCGAGCTGAAAAGTTGTATGGATGTGCTGACCCGGTTAAATGATAGTCTCTGAATAGCGATTTTACATTCATTTCTTACAAAGCAAGTTATCCGATTGTTAATCTTGCTTAATGTTGTGCGTCTCATTTTGCAAATCTGCTCTGAATTGAATTAACCATTGTATAGATTATTAATCCAAACCAGTTCCAACAGTTGCATAATCACCTGTTAGACGTTGCAATTGGTCTTTTTCATCAAAGTACAAAACCAATGTTTTTTTCGTCTTTTGTGAATTTGCATCAGTTAAACTGAAGAAATAGGTCCATTGACTTTTGTTAAAACTGTCGACAATCAAAGGAGTGCCCAGAACAAATTGGGCTTGAGTTTTTGACATTCCTGGACGAAGTTTGTCTATCATTTCTTGCTCCACTATATTACCTTGCTGAATGGGAATTTTATGAACACTGGGAAACGAGACAAAACCACATCCTGAGACGAAGAAAAATGTAAAAAGTAGCGTTAACTTTGCGTTTTTCATATCTTGGGGGGTTCCAGTCAAAGATTTAAGAAGTGATAATACCCCCAGTTCAAGATATATAGAAGAGTCAATTATGGCCGCAGAAGATCAAGAATTAAAAAGAGCAGGACTTAAGGTTACTTTGCCGAGGGTCAAGATTTTGCAGATTTTAGAAAATTGTGAGCTTCACCTCTCTGCTGAAGATATATACCAACAACTGCGAGATGCCGAAGAAGAGGTAGGAATCGCGACGGTGTATCGTGTTTTAGCCCAGTTTGAGGGGGCCGGGTTGGTGATCAGGCACAATTTTGACAATGGCCCTGCGGTCTATGAACTTGATCGTGGAGATCATCACGATCATATGGTTTGCGCGGTTTCAGGTAAGGTGATTGAATTTCACGACGTTGAAATCGAAAAACTGCAGAGGAAGATTGCTGAGAAATATGGTTATCAACTTGTTGATCACAACCTTGTACTTTATGTAAAACCTATTTCTGTTGATAAATAGATAGGTATAAAAGTTAGTCCAGATTTCAGCATTATACAAATCATCATTTTTGGTTTTGCGCTTCTGCAAAAGATTCAGACAAGTGCTTTCAGAGGTTTTTTGACTGAATTGTCGCGAGAAAGACGGTGTGGTTCGCGTCAAGGATTTGCTCCCTTTGGTTGCGTTATGCAGGGGGGAAAGACCCGTCTCGAACCGCTGTTGTATATTTAACTAAAGCCTCTGAGATGGAATTGCTTTCCTTCAGGAAGTTTTTTGAAAAGTTGGGCAATTGAGGTGAAACTCCAATCACATCATATAGGACAAGTATCTGACCATCTGTATCTGCACCGGCTCCGATCCCTATAACAGGAATCGAGAGGTGTTCAGCAATTGTTTTTCCTAGTGCTAACGGCACGCATTCGACCACAAGCAACTCTGCACCAGCTTGTTCAAGACTAATGGCACTTGATAGGATGGCTTCGGCTGAGGTTTTGTCACGTCCTTGAATCTTTAGCCCGCCAATTTTGTGTATCGATTGGGGGGTTAAGCCCAAATGAGCGCAAACTGGAATACCACATTTGGTAAGTTGAAAGATCGTTTCTCTCAACCATTCCCCACCCTCAAGCTTTACCATTTGAGCACCAGCCTGCATTAATTTGCCGGCATTCGTTAGTGCATCAGTCTGATTGCTATAGGTCATGAAGGGCATGTCCGAGATCAGCAAACCACGAGACGTGCCCCGGGCAACAGCCCGAGTATGATATTCCATATCACTGATCGAAACAGGAATCGTAGTGTCATATCCAAGTATTACATTCCCCAGAGAATCGCCCACGAGGACTATGTCGAATCCAACTTCATCAATAACTTTAGCAAAACTATAGTCATAAACAGTTATCGAAGTAATTTTTTCGCCCCGAAGCTTTTTTTGTCTTAGGTCATTCAGAGACATTAAGGTACTTTCCCTTTTGCTGTTTTAAGACTAAGTTACTCATTTTACATTGAAATGACAATCAACATCTTAAATCGACAATCACTCTGTTTCTTTTAAGCTACGCCTGGATTGTAGTAGTGACGTCCTGAATGGGATTGAGAGATATATCGTAAAAGATTTTGATAATCTGCTTCATTTTTTGCAAGATTTATTCGGGCTGTATTCACAATTAACAGAGGCGCGTCATTGTAATAATGAAAAAATTGAGCATAGGCCTCATTAAGTTGCTTTAGGTAGGCCAAACTTATGAATCGCTCTATCTGGTTGCCCCGCTTTCTTATCCGTGAATGGAGAGTCTCTGTTGGTGCTTGCAAATATATTACCAGATCAGGTTTTGGTAGATCGATGATAACGCTTTTGTAAACTCTTTCGTAAAGACGATATTCATCTTCATCTAGATTAACTCTCGCGAAAAGTGGATCCTTATCAATCATGAAATCACTGATATGCACCTTTTGAAATATATCCCCTTGCCGGAGTTCTTCAAGTTGTTGTATCCGTTGGAACAAAAAATATAATTGCGTCGGCAAGGCATTTTTATCTTTATCTTGATAAAAGCGCTCCAGAAATGGGTTTTCATCTGGCTCCTCTAAGAGAGTTTCAGCATTTAGAGATTCAGCAAGGCGCTCAGTCAGAGTGGTCTTGCCTATGCCCAGTGGTCCTTCTACAGCAATATGCCTCGGCAGTTCCAATTCTGTAGTTTTTTCAAAACGATAAGTTTGTTTAGGCATTTTAAATCAAGCCTCCCAATAGTAGCGGCTATCAGTCAGTAAATCTTGTTGACAGTTCCGTTATCAGCACATTCTTTTAGTAGTTTTTTAATATCTTTGCCCCCAGGAAGGCAGAAGCTGGGGAGCAAATCTTGCAACGGTTTCAATACAAATCCGCGCTCGAACATCCTTGGATGGGGAATAGTCAATCTTTTGGTCTCTATTATTGAGTCTCCATAAAGTAGTATATCCAAATCAAGTGTCCTTGGCCCCCATTTTGTTAACCTTCTCCGCCCTTGTTCGTATTCCATTTTTTGTAATTCATCGAGCAAGGCTTCCGGTTCCAATAATGTGTCTAATTCTGCTACGGCATTGCAATAATCAGGTTGATTTTCTGAGCCAACAGGCTTACTTGAATACAAGGAGGATGACTTTACACCTTCCCACAACGGATTTTTGCCTAATTTTTTTAAAGCCAGTTTTACTTGATTAATGGGACTAGAAAGATTACTGCCTATGCCTATAAAAACTTTGGTCATGCATAAACCTATTTACTTCGATCATTCGAGTGGTTGGCCAGATTAAGACGTTTGCGAGTCGAAATCATCTTGATTTGAGTTTCTTCATCTGATTCTTGATATTTAGTCCACCAGTCACCCAATCCATTGAGATTCTCGCCTGCTTGCTCTCGCAGAAGAACAAAATCATATGCTGCTCTGAAACGGGGATTATCAATGAGCCTCCGAGTTCTCTTGCCGATATTTGCTTCCAAAGATATCTGTAAATTCCAGATTTGACGCATGGGCAAGGTAAAACGCCTTGGTATCGCGGTAATTATTATTTGAGAAGCAATTACCTTGTCGGCAGCCTCTGCTAATGATTGACGAGCGCTCTTCCCTCTGCGTCGAAATCGTTTAGCATTGGCTTGAACTGCAGGCCACAACAATGCAGCATAAATAAAGGCAGGGGTGACTCGTTGCTTATTTTCCACACGATAATCAGTATTCTTTAGCGCTTGGCGGACTAATCTGAAATGAAGGTTGTCTGATTCAATATGATCATATAATTGCGGTAACATATATCTTACTAGATCAAACTCGTTTAAAAGTTCAAACGTTTTAAATCCATAACCGCTCATGAATAGTTTCAGGCTTTCATCAAATAGTCGTGGAGGTGAAATTTGTCTCAGGTCTTGTGCATGATGCTTCATGGGTCCACTAGTCCTGGGATCTATACTAAAATTTAACTTTGCCGCGAATCGCACTACGCGAAGGAGTCGTAATGGATCCTCGCGAAAACGAATAATCGGATCTCCAATGACTCGGATAATCCTGTTCTGAATATCACTAAACCCATTCGTAAAATCAGTTATAGTGTTGTCGCGTGGGTTAAAGTATAGCGCGTTAATGCTCAGATCGCGCCGGATTGCATCGTCAGTTAAAGAACCAAAAACATTGTCCCTAGTTAACATGCCATTTTTTGTTCGAAGCCTTTGCTCGTTTAATGAGTCATTATTATTTGACCGAAAGGTGGTCACTTCTATTATTTGTTTCTGAAGTTTTACATGTACAATTTGAAATCGCCTACCAATAATTCGAGCTCTCTCAAATAAAGATTTGATTTGTCTGGGGTTTGCATTCGTCGCTACATCAAAATCTTTAGGAACTCGATTAAGTAAAAGATCTCTTATGCTGCCACCTACAATGAACGCTTGAAATCCTCCTGCCTCAAGCTTTTCAACCACCTCCAGAGCAGGAGAGCTCATCATGTCTTTTGTTAGTTTGTGATCAGGGTAAGTAATGATTTGGCATTGTTTAGAATTCGGATAAAGTTCGTTGCTGCAAGAAGAGTTGGCAATGCAATCACGCATAATTGTATACATAAAGGGTATTTAAAGGACCTAGTTGTCCAAGTATGTAACATTTCATTGCACACAGTAAAAGCGAGGGGACGTGCTGCCCCCCCCCGAATGTTCTAAGCTTGAGGAAGCCTTTGAACGCCTTTTGCAATCCAACCGATTTTTATTATTTATTGTTATTGATAGCCAAATATAGATCCGGCTTGATTGATTCTAACTCAATGAAGTTGTATTTCAAGTGCTGAAGCGGTGTTTTTTTAATTTTGTAAAAATACGATGCATGAATTGCGTGTACGCAGGGCTTAGGACCCGTGTCATATTTTTACATTCCGATAAGACGAGATAGATAAAGTTAAATATTCTCAAATTTTTGCAAGTTACGATCCCATTTGTTTTGCTTTTGCCCTAACACATTGTAGATGCCAGTTACTCATTGCCCAAGATAATATCTCAGTAACTGGTGCCCCAAAAATTGACTGCGGTGGCTGTTGATTAAGCCAATCTAGTGCTGCCCACAAATTGGATGAAGCGTCGTCGATTTCTACTGGTACAGCTTGATTTTGCTTGCTGAGCTTTTGTCCATGTTTATTTTTTACAAGGGGTATATGAGCATACTCAATATGTTGGTAACCGAGACAATTCTGAAGATACACTTGACGGGGCGTAGATTCCAGCAGATCAGCACCTCGAACAATAGTGGTAACACCCTGAAATTGATCGTCAATTACCGAAGCAAATTGGTAGGAGAAAAAACCATCACGTCTTTTTATCACGAAGTCGCCGATATCGTTACTCAGTTGTTGCGAATACTCCCCAAATATTCGATCGAAAATTTTTACTCGGTCATTTACAGGTTTTTGAGGCACTTTTAACCGGGTAGCGCTGTTTGAGAAAGATATTTGACGCGTGCGACAACGGCCATCATACACACCGCCCGTTTGTCGCAACCTTCCGCGACTGCATTTACAAGCGAATATTAATTGTCGCGTTTTTAAGTTGTCTAGTTCGAGTTGATAGTTGCACAGCCGCTCACTTTGGTACATGATGTTCTTATCCCAAGTTAGCCCATGGCATTCGAGTTGATCTAATATAGTTGCAATATGTTTGGGATTCTCCCGAGGGGGGTCGATGTCTTCGATACGAACCAGCCAAGTCCCCCCATTAACTCTGGCGTCTAAAAAGCTGGCCAAGGCACATACTAGCGACCCAAAATGCAGTGGTCCCGTTGGGGAAGGCGCAAAGCGGCCCACATAAGACGAACTAGGCATCTATGTTTTGTGACTTGCCGCAAAAGCATAAGCGGCAAAAGTTTTAACCCCCAGTAATTTGTTTTTCCTTGATTTCATCGAGAGTTTTACAATCGACGCATAAATTTGCTGTCGGTCGAGCTTCAAGTCTCCGCACCCCAATATCGATACCGCATTGATCACAGAATCCATAATCATTTTCTTGAACTCGAACTAAGGTTTTATCAATTTTCCTAATTAATTTGCGTTCACGGTCACGAGCTCTTAGCTCTAAACTAAACTCTTCCTCTTGTGTCGCTCTATCTGCGGGGTCGGGAAAATTGGCAGCCTCGTCCTGCATATGAATAACGGTTCTATCAACTTCTTCCATCAGCTCCTGACGCCAAGCTTGAAGAATAGCTTGAAAATGATTGCGTTGCTCTTCATTCATGTACTCCTCGCCCTCTTTCTCTTGGTAAGGCGATAACCCATGAAGCCCAGGCCCCGCTGCATTAACAGCGTCTTGGGCTCCCTTTTTGGAAATTTTTTTTGAATTTGTTGCCAAGCCTCTAACCTTTATACGGATAATTATCAAAATCACAGCATCGCGTTATAGAGAGATTGTAGGCATATTTCAAGAAAAATTTAAATAGCATGTTAAATTCCGCTATTTTTGATGGACACATGCTTGTTTCTGCATGCTTAACATGGCACCCTTTTGCTGAATAAACTGTTCTTGAACAAAATAAGTGCTGCAAAGACTGGGAGAGTAAATTTTTTTGATACGCTGCAGCCCATTACTTCCCGGTTTGTTTAGAACCCGATACAAGCGTTTTTTTGCTGAGGTTGAAACTTCCTCTAATGAAATTCTAACCTTACATTGCCCAAACACGGGCTCAATGAAAAATTGCATGGTGAATGGTAGCTCTTGCTGGTACTCATTAGCTGGTGGGAAGAAAAGGAAATTACCCGGAACTTTAGAGTTGGTTACCACAGAAGCAGGAAATTTGGCCGGTATAAACTCTGCTTTGGCAAATAAGATTGTTCAGGATGGGATTCAATGCGGAACCATCGATGGACTGTCGCAATATCCTATTATGCGCACTGAAGTTAGATATGGAGAGGAAAATAGTCGGATTGATATATTGCTTGAGGGTTCGGATAAAACCTGTTTTGTGGAGGTCAAAAACGTTACGTTAGACATGGGTGGAGGCTTGGCCTTATTCCCAGATTCAGTTACTTCCAGAGGAACAAAACATTTACGAGAATTAATGCGAGCTCTCACTCTGGGATACAGGGCGGTATTGTTTTTCTGCGTGCAAATTAATGGAATCGATCGTCTTGGAATGGCCTCTCACATTGATGCAGAGTATGTGCGTACCTTGTATCAGGCTATTGATGAAGGAGTTGAGGTAATGGCATGGAAATGTCAACTGACGCAGTTTGCCAGCACTCTGATTAGCCCAATTGATTTGGTTTTTTAGGATTGAATTTATGCATGGGGAAGTAATTATACTTGGCTACTTTAATCATGGACGGGACAATATGGTGTGGAGTAAACTGCGGCTGCAGCGATTTTTTCGATGGGCATGCTAATGGAAAAGAATTCCAATTCTTATCACGATATGTCGGTTTTCGACATAAGTACCGAGGATGCATGTAGTCAACTTATCCCTTGGAAGAGTGCTTTCACAGAAGCTTCAGATCATGAAATTTATATTCATAATGAGATTCTTAGACCCTTGAACGAATTATGTGAGCAGGCTTTTGATAAAGGCTTCATTCTTAATGTTTGCAGTGGTTATCGCTCATTTCAACGTCAATGCGATATCTGGAATGACAAGTTGTCTGGGAAAAGACCAGTGCTAGACGCTTTGGGGAGACCTATTAAGATAGAAAATTTGACAGATTGGGAGAGGGTGGAAGCGGTTTTGAGGTGGTCGGCATTGCCGGGCGCTTCCAGACACCACTGGGGCACCGATATCGATATTTATGATTCGGCAGCAATGTCCGAAGGGTATAAGTTGCGGTTGTTGCATGAGGAAACAGTAGGAGATGGAATTTTTGCTTCAATGCATGAATGGCTGGATGATCATGTCGATCCGAAATGTGGCTTTTATCGGCCTTACGAAACCTATAACGGAGGAGTCCTCCCTGAGCGCTGGCATCTTAGTTACGCTCCTGTTTCTCGGGTTTATGCAGGGTCAATGAAGTTAACTTCATTGGAGCGACGTCTGCGGAAGAGTAACATTTTTCTTTTAGATACAGTATTACAGAATTTAGAGCTCATTTACGAACGTTTTATTTGTGTCGACTAGTTAACCGGGCATAATCCATGAGAGAAACTCCAGATAATGTCTGGCTATCGTTGCGTACAGAGGCATCGAAACTGAGTGATAAGGAGCCGCAGATGGCGGGCTTTATTGAGCAGCATATCCTCAGACATAATAGCTTCTCCGAAGCAATTGTTTTCTGTCTGGCCTCCCAAACTCATCACCCTTCGATTTCTTTCGAAACTATTGCTCAGGTCTTTCATGAAGTGATTCAAAGTGAGCCCCAAATCCTTTTTGATTTATGTCTAGATCTAAGAGCTTACTTACAAAGAGATGCTGCTTGTGAGAACTTGCTAATGCCTCTTGTTTATTTTAAAGGGTTTAAAGCTTTGCAGATTCAAAGGATATCTCACAAGCTTTGGACTCAAGGACGGCGGTTTTTGGCCTTGTTTCTCCAAAGTCAGGTGGCGGCTAAGTTTTCTGTCGATATCCATCCTGGGGCTACCCTTGGCTCAGGCATAATGCTTGACCATGCAACGGGTCTAGTGATTGGTGAAACCACAGTTATAGGTAACAATGTATCAATCCTTCATTCGGTAACACTGGGTGGAGTGGGGGCTGAATCCGGTAATCGTCATCCAAAAATTGAATCCGGTGTGATGATTTCGGCTGGCGCAAAGGTTTTAGGAAACGTCTCAGTGGGAAGAGGTGCAAAGATCGGAGCAGGTAGCTTGGTTATAGAGTCTGTTGAGCCTCATGCCACAGTCGTTGGAGTTCCAGCGAAGGTTGTCGGTGAAAATCAAAAAGAAATTCCTGCTTTGGAAATGAACCAGCATTTGCAAATAGTTAGCCCAGACTAAATCATATTTCATTACACCGTATACCGCTATCTTGCGGTACCCTGGTGCTTGGAGAGTTGATTTCATCCCCGAAACACGCATGATAGAGATGTGCTATTTGTCTGTTTAGTAGCTCTTGTCGCTCTATCGGGAATGCGTTTAGTAAAAAATAATTCTCCTCGAAATGGTTAAATCTAGCAATGGTAGATAATTCGTCAATACTGAATTCAGACGTTTTTATAGCGATCATTTCATTGGTCAGTTTTGCGGCTTGGTCTAGAGAACTTTTTTTCAATTGGGCCATGGCTTCATGGAACGAAAATATTGGTTTAGAGGCGATCTTTTTGCCCAAAAGAATCCACGTCATTTCTATTTTTATAGTCAACCGCGATGACAATTGCTTTACAAGTTGTTGAAGAGAATATGTTAGCATGAGGCAAACTAGCAAGTGTTGTTTCGAACACTCATTAGATCGCATGCACAAATGCAAAGTGCTTTCGTCTCCTTCGACACGCTGTCCTCCATAAAGCTTCGCAGTTGCTCTTACACAGCTATCTAATCTATTAAGAAGTTTTTCGAGACTCTCTTCATTGAGTCGATCTTTTAATTCTTCTCTATTAACGAGGCTGCCTGTTATTAACGAGCAATAGTAGAAATTGTGGTAACTTTCATAGTTATTTTGAGACAACTCGAGTAGTGGTTGTAATTTTTCCTCTAGACATTCAAACCCATTCGATTCGTTAGGATTTTTTCCTGGGAGTTTAGTGACAAGTTTAAAAGCACGGTTTTCCAGATTGGATAAGAAATTAAAGCAGAGGTAAGTGGTTAAGGCAGAGTAGATGAACCATAATAATATCCAATCTGTTGCTATGTCCCCCAAGGTCGATTGAATTTTCTTTTTATCAAGAGTGACCTCAACTCGTCCTAGGAGATTCCCTTGCACTTGAACTTGACGACTGAAAATAGCCGGGGCTAATATGGGGTTTTTCTCGACAGTGCTTTGTGCTCTGAGGATATTGTCACTATCAAAATAGGCAGCGCTGTGCACGAAAGGATTTTGTGTGGTTTTGTTTAGAATAACCTGAATGCTAATTGAATCGTCATTGACAATCGCAGCGGGAACAGTATCGAGAATACGATTAATAGCGTCCTTGCCTTGTGTTTCTATGATAGTAGCGACTGTTTGTTTGGTGTGGTGGGCAATCAGCCACCAACTTGCAAGGAAAAAGGTGAACTGAGCCAACACAACAAGAGCGGATAATTTTGGAGCCAAACGGTATTGGCGCATATTTTCACCCATTGGGCATATGTTATTGCGGTCTATTCTATCCTATTCTGCCAGTTATTATATAATGTTGCTTGGCCAGTAGAGGGCAACCCAAGCATTGAAAAACATTCTGCTAATCAATATTTTTGGCACAGATCAAGTTGGCGTTACGCGAGAAATTACTCAGACATTATCGCTTTTCGATGCTACTGTGCTTGATATTGGTCAGGCTGTCATTCATGATCAGCTAAATCTCGGGATCTTGGCAGCAATCCCCGAGAACTTTTCCTCCTCCTCAGTAATTGAATCAATCTCATGCAAGACAAAAAAGCTCGGCATACGGGTGAAATGTTTCCCTATTTCTCCAGACAATTATCAAGATTGGGTTGATCAACAGGGAAAGCAGAGACATATTATCAGTCTTCTCGCGTCAAAAATCGATTCCCATTATCTAGAAGTTGTAACGGAAAAAATCTCTGAGTTTGGACTGAATATTGACAAAATAACCCGGCTATCTGGACGAACTGCATATCACAATATAGATTGCTCAGGGCGAGTTTGTGTAGAGTTTTCGGTTCGAGGGGAGACTAGGTATGTTGATGTTTTTCGAAGTTCTTTGCTGGAACTTGGCGCAAGCCATGATATCGATATCGCTTTTCAAAATGATTCTATCTACAGGCGAAGCCGGAGATTGATAGTTTTTGATATGGATTCTACCCTGATCGATTCTGAAGTCATTGATGAATTGGCGGTTGAGGCTGGAATTGGGGAACAAGTTTCGGCCATAACTGCCTCCGCAATGAGCGGTGAGTTGGATTTTGAAAAGAGCTTGCGAATGAGAGTGCAGCTTTTAAGCGGTCTTAAAGAAGATATATTGCTGGATGTGGCTCAAAGGCTTAGACTCAATGAGGGAGCTGAGTATTTACTCAAACGGCTTAGACAACTTGGATTCAAGACTGCCATTGTGTCTGGTGGGTTTTTATTTTTTGCATCTCGTCTTCAGTCCATTTTGGATGTTGATTATGTATTCGCAAATGAACTAGATATCGTTGATGGATATTTGTCTGGCGGTCTGAAAGGCGAAATAATAGATGGAAACCGCAAGGCTGAGTTATTACGCGAATTGGCTATTCAAGAAGGTCTCCATTTGGAGCAGGTCATTGCCGTCGGTGATGGCGCAAATGACTTGCCCATGTTGCAGGCCGCAGGAATGGGCGTGGCGTTCAAAGCTAAACCACTCGTAAGAGTGTCTGCGCAATATGCAATATCGCACTCAGGTCTCGATGGCATCCTTTACCTTATGGGTTACAGCGATCGCGATCTTCAGGCTTTGGGTTAAGTATAATAGCGCTGGCTACTGTTTTTCTGAGGAGAGGCGCAAAAGTCTCGCACTACTTAATTAGTGCATGAATTAGGTTATCATTAGTTCAATTGTAACAAGAGGAGTTGGAACAATATGGCCAATTATTCTACCAGTGATTTCAGGCCAGGACTTAAAGTAATGGTTGAGAAGGATCCTTGTACAATCTTGGATAATGAGTTCGTAAAACCAGGCAAAGGACAAGCTTTTAACAGAGTCAAGTTCCGTAATTTGAGGACAGGACGGGTGTTAGAAAAAACTTTAAAGTCAGGCGAAACTCTTGAAGCAGCCGATGTTTTAGATATTGAGATGCAGTACCTTTATAACGACGGAGATTTTTGGCACTTTATGGAAGCGGTAAACTTTGAACAATATCAAGCGGATAGATATGCCATTGGTGAAGCAAACAAATGGTTGAGAGAGCAGGATTTATGCACTGTCACCCTATACAATGGTGCTCCGCTTTCGGTAACACCGCCCAATCATGTTGAACTGGAGATTGTGGAGACGGATCCAGGATTGCGCGGAGACACTGCTAGTGGTGGCACTAAACCGGCAAAACTTAGTACTGGAGCCATGATCAAAGTACCTTTATTCGTTGAATCGGGAGAGTTTGTGAAAGTTGATACTCGAACAGGTGATTACCTTGGCCGCGCTTAACAATGAGGCGATATAACCTCAGCTGACCTTTTTAACGCTTTTACCAAATCGAAGACTGAGCATGACCGCTAATTCTGAAATATGGAGATCTGGGATTGACCTGACAACTTTGAGGTACCGCAGCTCTGTGATGGGGGACTTAAGAGGGTTTTTGAGCGGTCGAGGCGTCCTAGAGATTGATGTGCCTTTGATAGGGAGGACTTCGGTCACCGATCCGCATTTATCTAGTTTTAAAGTCAATTCCCAATACTTCGAAGGTTTTCTTCAGACTTCACCTGAATATTTCATGAAACGGCTTTTGGCGTCTGGTAGCGGTGATATTTTTTGTCTAGGGAAGGCATTCCGTGCCGAAGAAGAGGGGGCTGCTCATAATCCTGAATTCATGATGTTAGAGTGGTACCGCATCAACTGGAATGAGCATCAGCTGATGGAGGAGGTGGTTGATTTGGTGTCGGTTTTTTTGCCATCAACTAAAATTTTAAAAATAAGCTATGGAGAGTTATTTGAGGAGGTTCTCGGCATTAATCCGCACAACGTTAAACTGTCTGTACTTAGAAAGCTAGCTGAGGAGACAAGCTTTGAGGGTTCGCCAAGAGATTCTCGTTCGGGTTATCTTGATATGCTTTTTGAGACGTTCGTGCGGCCAAACATGCCCAAAGGCCTGGTGATTTTGTTCGATTACCCTGTTTGTCAAAAGGCTTTAGCACAGTTACATCATGACCTGAATGGCCAACAAGTAAGTCGCCGGTTTGAAGTATTTCTTAATAATTCGGAACTGGCTAATGGTTATTTCGAGCTTAATAATTTTTCTGAGCATCAGATTCGCTTCAATGAAGATCGTTGCGAGAGGCGCGCCATGGGAAAGATGCTTCCCGAAGACGATATGCTTCTATTGGAAGCGGTGAAATCTGGATTGCCTGATTGCGCCGGGGTAGCACTCGGGGTGGATCGTTTGTTAATGCAGCTTTTAGGAGCGTCTGGCATAGATGAAACTATGCCGTTTAGTTGGGCACGCTGCTGAATTATGCATTAGCTAATCTGGGTTGGCGTTATAGCGAAAATGATGGTCCATTGTTAAGGACGGTTCTTTAGTTTGCGTATTGCCAACTACTTTTGCGGGCACTCCAGCCACTATTGTATGATCAGTTACTGGCTTTAAGACCACGCTAGATGCCGCGATCATCGCACCAGTTCCTACGCTTATGTTTCCAAGTATTTTCGCACCTGGACCAATTAGAACCCCATACCCAATCTTTGGATGTCTGTCACCACTCTCTTTGCCGGTGCCGCCAAGGGTAACCGATTGCATTATCGACACCGCGTCACCGACGATAGCTGTTTCGCCGATCACAAGGCCTGTGGCATGGTCTAGCATTATTCCTCTGCCGATCTTTGCTGCAGGATGAATATCTATTCCAAAGCGGCTTGAAACGTGCGATTGTATTAACAATGCTAATAATTTCTGACCCTTTAGCCACAGATGATTAGCTAGTCTGTGTGCTTGCAAAGCTGCAAACCCTTTGTAAAAGAGGAACACTTCAAGAGGACTATTACATGCAGAATCTCGATCTAGTGTTGCTTTTATATCGGCGGCGGCATCTGAAACTAAGCTTTCATTATGTTCGCTTTCAGCAATGATCTTTTTTAGGGCAGAGTCCGCTAATCCAGAACCAGCCAGCTCTTTTGCTAATTTAGCACTTAAGCCCTGTCTTAGATTTTCAAAAGCAAAGATAGTAGCGTCAAAATAACCCCTAAACAGGGGTTCACGTCCATCTTCAAGTCGGGCCTTACCAATGATTTCTTCCCATATTGCGTATGACCCGGATAGTGAAATTTTGCTCATGATGGATTTTTTTAAGCACCTTTACTAGTAAAGCCAGCGTGATGGGTTTGCATTTTTTTGAGGCTGAAGTGTTTGGGGAAGTAATTGGCTTACTTCAGAATGTTCGTAACTAGGCCACCCTTGCCTTAGCTCTAAAAACTTAACCTTTTCCATCTTATCAATGACATCGATTGGTCTATTTGTCGGGGGTTCCTAATCCTAAGTTATTTGCAGTGTGGGGTCGGCCGCTTCGTTTTCTTCGGGAGTTTCAGCCGTTTGGACAATCGATGAATTTTCAGCTGACTCATCTAATCCGTATCCTTCACTGAGTATCCCCCCAGGGACTTTTGGGGCGTAATCTTTCGGGGCTCCAATCAACCCTTTCTTGTATGCCATACCCAAGTCACCCTCACTCAACTGATCGCCCAGTTTTGTTGTCTTCAAGATCTGGCGACTGACTTCGGGACCCGCCAAATTAACTGCAGTGGATGTGAGATAGACTTGGAGATCTTGGCAGCTTTCACTCACTTGCTGCACATGTGTAGTTAAATTTATGAAATGATCATTAACCTCTTGTTGTAAGAGGTTTAAATTATTTTCGTTGTTAGCAAGTTCCTTTTCAATGTTCTGCAAAGGGATGCGCTGTCTAGCATTGCGAAATGCCCAAATATATCCCAGAATCACTCCCGAGATAAAGGAACCGATACCAGCTAAAATCATAAAGTCTACATCTGTCATGAAAGTAATTCCATTCCTTCAGGTGTTTAGTTTCGCGGAAGCTGAGAAAAGACGCAACAGTTTTGTGAGTTAATGGTGATTTGCATTCTTGCTTGAGTGTTTTTAGATCGCTTCTGCCTCTGAAACCTTGTAACCGCATGTTTGCGGGGGTAAAGTCCTGCTTTATAATTCTGGTACATTCGAGAAGATGGTCAATCCAAAAGAATGGTATAGAAGAGATTTATTGCGGAGTAACTTTGACTCGGATCCCAGACAAGCGGCCGCAGTTGAAAAACTTGATACGCTCTATTCTCATCTAGAAAACGATTCTAAAAGGCTCATTCGAGTGCCTTTGGAAGGTATCTACAGTTTGTTCATGGGGCGACGTAATGGGGCGGCACGAGGCATCTATCTATGGGGAGGCGTTGGCCGTGGAAAGACCTATCTTATGGATTGCTTTTTCGATTGCCTTCCTTTCAAAGAAAAAAAACGCCTTCATTTCAATCGCTTTATGAGGCTAGTGCACACGGAAATGGATAGCCTAAAAGGTCAAAAGAATCCTCTTGAAATAGTTGCAGCGAATTTATCTAATCAAGTGAGAGTTCTATGCCTTGACGAGTTTTTTGTCGATGACATAGCCGATGCAATGATCCTGAGAGGTTTGTTGCAGTCATTGTTTGATAAGGGATTATGTCTGGTAACTACCTCAAATATTTCTCCCGATCACCTATATCATAATGGATTGCAGAGACAGCAATTTCTTGGTGCAATTGAACAAATCAAGCGAAATTGTGATGTATTTAATTTGGATGGAGGTGTGGATTACAGGCTTAGGACTCTGCAGCGAACGGAGTTGTATTATTTCCCTTTGAACAATATCGCTGAGGCGTCTATTGAGGCGACTTTTTCGAAACTAGCGAACCCGAACGCGGTTGTCAATAAAATGATTGAATTACAAGTGGAGAAAAGAGAAATAAGGGTGCTGAAAATCGCTGGCGATATTGTCTGGTTTGAATTTTGCGACATATGCGAAGGCCCCAGAAGCCAAAATGATTACATCCAGATCGCTAAGGAATTTAAATCGGTGTTTATTTCTTCGATACCTATCTTGGGAGCGCAAAATGACAATGCTGCTCGGCGATTCATTCACCTAGTGGATGAGTTTTATGATCGGAATGTTAAGCTGGTTCTCTCGGCTGAAACCTCGATAGAGAAACTTTACTCCGGCGGTAGATTAGAGATTGAATTCCAGAGAACTATAAGTCGTTTGATAGAAATGCAGAGTAACGAATTTTTGGCTAGACCTCATAAATCCTAGCCAATATCATTTAAAGAAGTTAAAGCTGGATATTAACACCAATAACACTTGTAAAAATTGCTTTATATCATTAGAATTCGCCCCTTTAAAAGAGCCAGTAATTAGGGTCGAAATTGATGAAAACTTACAGCGCAAAGTCTGAGTCGGTCCAGCGAGGTTGGTTCGTAGTAGACGCTGAAGATAAGATACTGGGCCGGCTGGCCGCATCGATAGCGTCTCGTCTGCGGGGCAAGCATAAACCGGAGTTCACCCCGCATGTTGATACCGGTGACTATGTTGTGGTGGTTAATGCAGAGAAAGTTGCCTATACAGGTAACAAAGGTAAAGACAAAATTTACTACAGTCATTCAGGTTATCCGGGAGGAATCAAAGAGACTAGTCTTGGGGATTATATTAGGAAAGCCCCTGAGAAAGTTATTCAGTCGGCCGTGAAGGGTATGCTGCCTCGAGGTCCCCTAGGTAGGGAAATGTTTCGTAAGCTGAAGGTGTATGCAGGCGCAAATCATCCCCATGCGGCCCAGAAACCAGAGTCTTTGGAGATTTAGCGGAATAAACTATGGCGGATTCACATTATTACGGAACCGGACGGCGAAAAACATCTGCGGCACGCGTGTTTATGAGCTCTGGGGATGGAAAGATAAAAATAAATGAGCGATCAATGGATGATTACTTTGGCAGAGAGGTAGCTAGAATGATTGTCAAACAACCCTTTGAGGTGGTTGACATGATAGACAAGTTTGATCTTTGCGTCACGGTAAACGGGGGAGGTAGCTTCGGGCAAGCTGGAGCAATTCGTCATGGAATAGCGCGTGCTCTGGTGAAGTACGATGAAAATTTACGTCCTCCCCTCAGAAAAGCTGGGTTCTTAACAAGAGATGCTCGGCAAGTAGAGCGGAAAAAGGTAGGGCTCCACAAAGCACGAAAACGTCCGCAGTATTCAAAACGCTAACATCAGATTTGTGTTTGTCTTTTTAGTAAAAACATTTGTTAATAATTAAAGTGATGGGCCTTATTAGTGCAGTCGCTTAATCGGTTGCAAAGTTTAGTATTCTGAGTCTCATGACAGTTTCTTGGACGTATAACGTTCACGATTTTATCAGGGAGATGCTTTTGGAAAAAAATGATGTTAACAATTCTCGCCGTCGTTTCCTTACTGGAGCAACAGGCTTGGTTGGCGGAGCGGGCATAGTTGGGGCTTCAATTCCGTTTTTTTCCTCGTGGAAACCGAGTGCCAAGGCGAAGGCAGCAGGGGCTCCAATCAAGGTAAATGTTAGCAAATTGGAACCTGGAGGACGCATAGTTGTTGAGTGGAGGGGGAAACCCGTCTACATCGTCCGTCGAACAGTTGAATCTATTCGAGTAGTGAACAGTATAGCACCGGAGATGTTGAAGGACTTTCAGTCTGCTGCGGCTTCGCAACCGAGCTATGTTCAAGGCGCAGCTAGAACATTATCGGGTAAAGAAGAATTTTTAATTATGTTGGGTCTTTGCACGCACTTGGGTTGTGCACCAACATATCGTCCCGATGTGGGAGCCAAGGATCTCGGCGGAGAAAGCTGGCTCGGCGGGTTCTTCTGCCCTTGCCACGGTTCAAAATTCGATTTATCCGGTCGAGTCTATGCTGGCGCGCCCGCTCCTACCAATCTAGAAATTCCTCCCCATTCGTATGAGTCTGACGATATCGTAATAATTGGTGTAGACCCGGAGGAAGTTTGATGGAAAAACGACACAGTTTTTCGACTTGGCTCGACTCTAGAATGCCGACTCTCAAGGAGAGTTGGAGAAAGCATATGTCCGAGTATTTCGCTCCGAAAAACTTTAATTGGATGTACTATTTTGGCGTTCTATCGATTGTGGTTTTGGTATTGCAGTTAATCACAGGCATTTGGCTACTTATGAGCTATCAGGGGACTGCCGAGCATGCTTTTGCATCAGTTGAATATATCATGCGAGATGTTGAGCTAGGATGGATAATCCGCTATGCCCATTCAACAGGGGCTTCACTTTTTTTTGTAGTGGTATATCTCCATATGTTTCGGGGCCTTGTCTATGGCTCTTACAAAGCGCCGAGAGAGTTGGTCTGGGTGTTTGGCATGACCATCTATGTGGCTTTGATGGCAGAAGCGTTTTTAGGCTATGTTTTGCCTTGGGGACAAATGTCATACTGGGGAGCTCAAGTCATCATCTCTCTGTTTGGAGCAATTCCAGTTGTCGGCGAAGACATCGTGCAATGGATCCGGGGCGACTATTTAATCTCAGGCATAACGCTTAATAGATTCATGTCTCTTCATGTAGTTGCTGTTCCTTTCATCTTGGTTGGTCTGGTAGTGCTTCACATAATCGCGCTGCATGATGTAGGGTCCAATAACCCAGATGGAGTTTCGATTAAAAAGTACAAGGATGAACAAGGGCGGCCAATTGATGGCATACCGTTTTTTCCTTATTACGTGGTTCATGACTTAATACCCATAACCTTGTTTTTCTTCGTGTTCTGTACCATATTATTTTTCATGCCGGAAATGGGGGGTTATTTTCTAGAGTATGCCAACTTTGAGGTGGCCAATTCCCTTAAAACGCCTGAGCACATTGCGCCTGTTTGGTACTTCACTCCCTACTATTCGATGCTTCGAGCGGTTCCAGATAAACTGGGCGGTTTTATTGTGATGGCTGCGGCAGTAGCTATCTTATTCGTTCTTCCATGGCTTGATCGCAGTCCAGTGCGTTCTATGCGATACAAGGGTAAAGTGAGTCGCAGTGCCATTATATTGTTTGTGTCTAGTTTCATAATTCTCGGGGTTCTTGGTGTCAAGGCGCCCACAGATGCACGGACACTTTTGGCCAGAATTTGTACCGTGATGTACTTCTCATACTTTATTGGCATTTATTTTTGGACACGTTGGGAAAAGACACTTCCAGAACCCGATCGCGTTACCATGGACGGAGGTATGGGGCCCCTTAAGACTCTTGGAGGGTTTGCTCTCGTTGGAATTCTGGTGTTCGTCCCGCTCAGAGTAGTTGGAGCGGAGGGCAAGTCTTGTGGCACGATGGAATGTGACCAATACGAGGCCGCTTTGGATGACACAAACTCTCTTCAAAGAGGCGCCAAACTGGCAGTGAACTACTGCATGGGCTGTCACTCATTCAAATATTCAAGATGGGAGCGAGTGGCAGATGATTTGGATATCCCACATCACTTGATGCGTGAAAATATGATTTTTTCAGGCCAGAAAATTGGAGAATTGATGACGATTGGCATGACGGAAGAAAAATCAAAGGCGTGGTTTGGAGCTGTTCCTCCAGATTTAACTTTGGTTGCGCGTGCTCGATCACCAGAGTGGCTATACACTTATCTTAGAAATTTTTACGCAGATGACACACGCCCTCTTGGAGTAAATAATCGCGTGTATAAAGATGTAGGCATGCCCCACGCACTGCTAGAATTGCAAGGCCTGATGGCTTGTGCGCCGGGGCCTTATAAAGAGTCATCTGGCATTGGTGTAATGGAGGTGTTTTATGGTGACACGTCTGGAAGAATGAGGGCCGCAGCGTCTGGTGACGCCCCATCAACGGATCCATGTGGTTCTTATAATTTGGTTTCTGAGGGTCTATTGGACTCTGAAGATTATGATAAAGCAGTATTTGACTTGGTTAACTTCATGACATATGTTGCAGAGCCATTTGCCCAAGAGCGCAGAGCTATAGGACGTTGGGTGTTGATCTTTTTGAGCATATTTTTTGTTTTCGTGTGGCTTTTAAACCGAGAATACTGGAGGGGTATTCACTAACCCATCAGCTAATTTTTTCTGCGCTTATTTGCAATTAAAGGCCTTATTTGGCTTAAATATCTGCCCCTGGTCAGCATTTTAATATACTATTACTTTTTAATTTGGAGAGACCGTTTTGAGACGATCATCGATGACGCTATTTTCAGATCCGACCTGTCAATACAGTCACCGGGTGCGCATCGTGCTGGCAGAAAAAGGAGTGACTGTTGAGATAGAGGATACCGATTCATCGTGCATTACCGATGAAATATTTGAAGCGAATCCGTATGGCAGCTTGCCAACCTTGGTCGATCGCGATTTGGCATTGTACGAATCGAAAGTGGTAATGGAATATCTTGATGAACGGTTTCCACACCCGCCTCTTCTACCTGTCTATCCAGTGGCTCGTGCTCAGAGCCGGTTATGGATATACAGGATTGAACGAGATTGGTGCAGTTTGACAGGTCAAATTTTATCCGATCCGAATGGCAACGCGGGAAGGACTGCGAGAAACGAATTGAATGAATCTCTGGTCGCTGTCGCATCAATCTTTATCGAGTTGCCCTACTTCATGAGCGATGACTATACCTTGGTAGATTGTTGTTTGGCACCAATGTTGTGGCGATTGCCGCAGTTTGGAATAGAGATCCATGAAACTTCGCAGACGAAACCACTCCTAGAATATATGGAAAGAGTATTTTCTCGTGATGCCTTCCAAAAAAGTCTCACTGACTTAGAGCGTGAAATTCATGGCTAACAAAGGATCGCGGATGTTTTCAAATCGTCCGTATCTCGTGCGCGCTTTTTATGAATGGATAGTTGACAATGATTGCACCCCATACATCATAGTAGATGCTCACTATAGTGGAGTCGAGGTGCCCCAAAGTTTTGTTACTAATGGACAGATAATTCTGAATATTGCTCCTAGCGCTGTGAGAAGTTTTGACATGAACAATGATCGCATTAAGTTATCTACCCGTTTTGGCGGGGTTCCAATAGATATTTTTTGTCCAATGGGGGCGATTCTCGGGATTTACGCTCAAGAAAATGGTCAAGGTATGATGTTTGAATCAGAGCCATCAGATGAACCACCTCCGCCTCAAGGCCCTAGAATCGTCCCGCCAACACCAGACAAGAAGCCTTCAGAGGCTGAACAGAGTAAACCGTCCCTGCGAGTTGTGAAATAAAAATATGGCTATGAAAGGAAAAATTTTGAGATGAAACCTATAGCGATTGTGGCAGCCTCTAGGACACCAATGGGGTCAATGCTTGGAAGTCTAGCAGATGTCTCTGTGAGCGACTTGGGCGCTACAGTTGTAAGTTCATTAATCGAAAAGACAGGCTTAAAAAATGATGGAATCGATGAATTATTGATGGGTTGCGTTTTGAGTGCTGGCGTTGGACAGGCACCAGCAAGGCAGGCAGCCTTGGCGGCGGGTTTGAGTCTAGACACTAGTTGCGTCACAGTTCAGAAGGTCTGTGGTTCGGGGATGAAGTCCGTAATGTTTGGTTGTAACAGTATTCTCTCGGGCCAGACCAAAACGGTTATCGCTGGTGGCATGGAGAGCATGAGTCGTGCACCATATCTTTTGCCTAATGCACGACAAGGATATCGTTTCGGTGAAGCGGTCATGCATGATCACATGCAATACGACGGTTTGAGGGATGCTTATCAAGGTCTTGCGATGGGTGAATTTGCTGAGAATTGCGCCTCAAGCTATGGATTTACTAGGGAGCAGCAGGACTCGTTCGCCATTGAGTCTCTGAATCGAGCTAATAAAGCTATCGAGGAAGGATATTTTACCGAAGAGATTACACCGGTGATTGTGATTTCTCGAAATGGTAGCGTTAGTGTTGATGTTGATGAGCAACCAGGGCGTGGGAGAATAGATAGAATTCCTAACCTTAGACCGGCATTCCGAAAAGACGGAACCGTAACTGCGGCCAACTCGAGCTCAATTTCAGACGGTTCTGCAGGGTTGGCTATCATGGATATCGATAGAGCTGAAGCCTTGGGGCTCGAACCCATTGCCTTAATTCGCGGCTATGATGATGCATCCCAAGAACCTGAGTGGTTTACTACTACCCCGGTATTAGCGATAAAAAAGACTTTGTCTCGAGTTGGTTGGTTGGTTGATCATGTAGATCTATGGGAGGTCAACGAGGCCTTTGCGGTAGTTACTATGGCGGCAATGCATGACTTGAAGATCGATCACTCAATTATAAACGTCAATGGAGGAGCATGTGCTTTAGGGCATCCGATTGGCGCAAGCGGCGCCCGAATTTTGGTGA
The DNA here is from genome assembly GCA_913044275.1 of uncultured Cellvibrionales bacterium. Taxonomy (GTDB): domain Bacteria; phylum Pseudomonadota; class Gammaproteobacteria; order Pseudomonadales; family Porticoccaceae; genus TMED48. Next base: position 26,554 of record CAJWMT010000005.1, on the reverse strand, counting down.
CGCTGATCCATGCTCTTCGTCAAAAATCTCTAAAGCGTGGTATTGCAAGCCTATGTATTGGTGGTGGCGAAGCCACAGCCATGGCAATAGAGATCGTCTGACTCGTTTTTCTGATCTAGTCAGTGTATTCGAATACTTTTACCACTCGTCGCACACCACCCGTTTCCTGAGCTCGATTTGCGGCTTTCTCGCCCATTACTTTGGGTATTAAACCCATCAGATACACGACATTATCCTCAGTTATAACATCTATATCGCTAGCAGTTACCTCCTCATCTAAGGCGAGTTTTATCTTTACTTTGGCCGTGATCATGCTGTCCACGCCTCGATCAGGGATAGAGGAATTAGGTCGTATTTTTAATTCATTATGCACAACTCGAACGCCCTTTATAGATCTAGCAGTGTCTCCTGCAATCGTTTTTAATCTTTGATTGGGGGCCTCTCCCGTCAACAGCACTACGGAATTAAAAACGTTGATGTTGACGTTGGCATATTCTAGATCAGGATCAACTTTTTTAATATTTACTCCTATATGCCTGGCTATTGTAGAGTCGGTTATATCGACGCCAATCCCTTGGGAGGCCTCTTCTTCTCCTACGGGTTTCTCGCGCACTAGATGCTCTATCGTTGTGCAGCCGGTAAAAATTAAAGATGTGATTACTAAAAAAATTAATTTAGCCACTTAATTCTCTCCCAAAATAACGTGGTCTACGAGTTGACTCAGACTTTCAATAATTTGCATATGCAGTTGGCTTAGTACTCTAGATTCGAAACGACTCAAATCTAGACACAGATCACGGGGCCTAAGATGTTCTGTCAACATGGCATCATCTTTATAAGCCACTAATATGATCCTTAGATCCCGTTGGACTCCAGCTTCGACAAATTGAATTAAATTAGTATTGCTGGCACCGCGGCTGAGTAAGAACAAGATATCTGATGACTTTGAATGGGTCAAGAGCACCTTCGCATTACAATCAATGGGAAAACCACAAACCATTTGACTTAAGTTTAGCGAGGGAAAGCCGGGCCGATCCATCTGAGTCCCTAGGGCGAGGTTATGAGTGAGAAGTTGAGCTAACGCACTAGAATTTCCTTGCCCAGCGGTAAATATAGTATTACCCGTTAAGAGGGCGTTCGCAACAATTTCTGTTGCGACTTGGATAGAGTCCGAGAAACTTTCACCAAGAATCATGGAGCTTTCGATTATATGCTCAAAAAATTTATATAAAATCCGGTCCACTTAGCTACTCTTTTCTATCAAAGCGCGTATCCAATTTCTTAACTATTTATTCGAGATTATATCATCGGAAACTCTTAGTACTCAGGCGATATTGTTGAAACACCATTTGAGTCAAATTTGGCCCACCCTGTTCGCCTTTTGATGTGACCGTTTGAAAGAGTAAGTATGCCTGTTGCGCCGAATATTGGTGTTTGGATACTGGCACGTCTTAAACCGAGCACCTCCCGGTATGCCAGAAATGTGTCATAACCGAAGGCATAAAAATTCCGCAAAGCGGGATGGAGATCCACATTCGGTTGTAACTCAATAGGTAATTGGCCCTCCATGGTCCATGGCATAGCACAAAATTCCACTCTAGCAAGATCTCGATCCAAATTTTCCTGGAACAAACCACCATAAACATGGGAGCTAGCGTAGATAGGTATGTCTCCTGCGTAGAGGAAGTCAAGAGTTGGCTTGATTCGTCGTGCTACTTCAGGGTAGCCGATCATGACAACAAGGTCCACATCCTGACGCCTGCGCTGGCGTGTTATCAATTTACTATTTATGAATCTTCTTAATTGTGTTCCTCGCGCCTCGCTTAAGTCGATATGGAGAGGCGGTTTAAGAATAGGGCTAAAGTCGCTGATGTTTTCTGGGTACCGAATCGCACTGACAACCTTTCCTCCATGACTTGACCACAGACTTTCAAAGTGTTCACTCGCTCTCAAGCCCCATCCAGTGTCAGGCACGATCAATAAAGCCCTTTCCATGTTGCGATTTAGCGCTCTGTAAGCAATTTGTTCCATTTCATCAAGTGGCGATAGTCCGAATTGAAATAAGTTTACCGGGCCACTAAGATTCTTAGTTTTAATCCTATTCAGACTGATTGTCGGGACTGGTAACTCGTCAAGACCAATGAGGGTCCTCACGCCCGCACTTCGAAGTGGTCCAATGATCATTTGGGCGCCATTTGAGACCGCTTCACTATAAATGTCCTGTAATCGCCTTGCGGATGTGTCATATATTTGCAGGTCAGGACCATCTCCAGTTTGGTTCAAAAGTTCGTAATAAGCAGTCATAAAGCCGTTGAGTAAAGTCTGACTAACCTCAAGATATTGGTCCGAAAAAGGCAGTAAGATTGCTATTGACCGCGGTGGATTTTCCGAGAAAACATCAGTTCGGAGCATTGAAGGTGGTGTAAGTGCTGCCGGGTGGTTCGACCAGTTTTTTTTCCACTGCGCAAATTTTGCTAATTGTGATTTTCTATCTCCCAAGGCCTCTCTGGCAAGAACAGCGAGCTTTTGCCAGCCGGCAAGCGTATCATCTTCGGCCATTTCTTTGTTCAAGGCATTGAACGGCATACGGTTTAAGAGGCCCCAAATCTGGTCATGAAATATTTGTTGATCTGTTGAGACCGGTAAGGATTTTGCCAAGCTTATAGTTTTTTGAAGGTAGCCATTAATATTTCCTAGTTTAATGCCGAGTGCAATTTGCAGTTCGAGTATTCGGAGGCTATTCGAAACTTTATTTGATGAATCGATCGCTTTAAAACGCTCCTCCTCAAGCATAGCCTCTGCGGATAGCCAGTTTTCGTTTTTTGCAACAATCTCTGCTCTCGAGAGTACAAAATCTACATAATCGCTGTCTTCCAATTGTTTGGGATCTATTTCGTTAAGTATTGACAAATATCTATCATTTTTCCCAGCATGATGGAATGCTTTTGCGCTCGCTAGCATTAAGTGTTGACGTAATTTCAAATCAAACGACCTTGATGCTTGTCGGTAAAGCCGCATTGCCTTATTAGCATCAGAACGGTTGGGCATATAAATGGTTTGGCTTGAAACGGATGATTTAGCCGCCTCGGCTTTTTTTATTTGATTAGATGGCGCGCAGCTAGCAATAAAGGCTAAGATAAAGATGCAGAGTGACAAAAGAAAACAAGTGCGTCTTACCATGAAAATAGATCCATGCGGTACCCTTTATATTGTTGCCACGCCCATTGGGAACTTGGCGGATATGTCAGAGCGCGCAATCAAAACATTAAGCCAAGTAGATTGCATTGCTTGCGAAGATACGCGCCGCAGCAAAAAATTACTAGACCATTATCACATAAATTCATTAATGATTGCTTATCATGAGCATAGCAGTACCCAAGTTACTGATAAACTTTTGACCCTGTTGGCTCAGGGAAAAAATATTGCTCTCGTTTCTGATAGTGGTACGCCCTTGATCTCTGACCCCGGGTTTCAACTGGTCTGTAGAGCTCGAGAGCATGGTTATGAAGTTATTCCCATTCCTGGGAGCTGTGCCCTCATAGCTGCATTGAGTGTATCTGGATTAGCGACAGACAGCTTTAGTTTTATTGGTTTTTTACCAGCTAAAAGTGGCCAGCGCAGAGAAGTGTTAAAGACTGTCCAACAATATGGAAACACCATTATTTGTTATGAATCGCCACATCGGATAATAGAGACTTTGCGTGATGCCAAAGAAATTCTCGGAGCGGATCGCAAGTCGTTCATAGCACGTGAGATGAGTAAAATGTATGAGACCTATCTAGCGGGTAGTTTAGAGGATTTATTGGGATTAGTGTCCTATGATACTGACCAACAAAAAGGAGAATTTGTTCTTATAATAGAAGCCTCAAAAAAATGCAGGGAGATCAGTTCAGAGGCGGAGAGAATTCTAATCTTAATGCTGAGAGAATTGTCGGTTAGCAAGGCGGCCTCACTCACCGCCAAAATAACTGGTCTTGCAAGAAGGACTATGTACAAAAAGGCTCTTGAGTTATCGGATCAGGGAGTTTTTAGACGTTGTGGTGATTAACGATCTTCATGTTAACCCCTCGAGTTCGCGCCAGCGATTGACAATTCTACAGAAGATTTCAGCTGTCTTCATCGCATCATACAAAGCGTTATGAGCCTCGCTATTTTCATATTGGATATTCGCACATTGGCATGCCCGGCCCAGTACCGTCTGGCCATATGCCAACCCAGCCAAAGTAGCAGTATCAAAACATGAGAATGGGTGAAAGGGATTGCGTTTAATTTGATTACGTTCTACAGCCGCATTTATAAAGCCTTGATCAAAGTGAGCATTGTGCGCCACTATGATAGCTCTTGAACATCCAGTGACGCTAATCTCTCTGCGGATGGGCCTAAAAATGGTTTGAAGAGCGTCTCTCTCATGCAAAGCCATTCGGTCAGGGTCTTTCAGATCAATTCGATTAAACTCAAGTGCGCTAGGCTCTATCACAGCACCTTGGAAAGGGTCAATGTCTACACAAAAAGACTTTTTGATCGAAATTATTCCTTGCCGATCCATTTGAAGGAGAACAGCCCCGACCTCAAGCAGCGCATCCGTGCGTGAATTAAAACCACCGGTCTCAACATCAATGACTACAGGAAGAAAACCTCTAAATCGTTTTGATATTTCCGATGTTGATAATTCTTTCAAGGTAGTTTGACTTTCCAATTGATATTCATTCCAGCAGCCAGAGGTATCAGTTTACCGCCGCAGAACGGAATTTCGTCAGGTATTGTCCAAGGCTCTCTTACCAGAGTGATTTTACTTTGGTTGAGCGGCAAGTGATAAAATTCGGCGCCATTGATGCTGGCAAAAGCTTCCAAGTGATGCATCGCATTCACCTGATCGAACACCTCTGCGTAGAATTCTAATGCCGCATGATGACTGAAGCAACCTGCACAACCGCATGCACTTTCCTTAGTTTCGAGCTCATGAGGAGCTGAGTCAGTTCCTAAAAAGAATTTTCTTGAACCACTAGTTGAAGCCTTTATAAGTGCCTTTTGATGAGTATCTCGCTTTAGAATTGGCAAGCAATAAAGATGAGGTCGAATACCTCCTGCGAACATATGGTTGCGGTTATAGAGAAGATGTTGGGGAGTTATTGTGGCTGCTAGATATCGATCACTTTCTTCCACATATTGGGCAGCTTGCTCAGTGGTTATGTGCTCTAGCACTATTTTCAACTCAGGAAATTTTTCTTTAATCCGTCGCAAGTGACGATCGATAAAAACCGCTTCCCTATCAAAAATGTCCGTGTTTTCGTCATTCACTTCACCATGCATTTGAAGAATTAAATCCAATTCTTGCATTTTCTCAAAGATTGGGTCTAAACGTTCAAGTTTTGTAACTCCACTAGCCGAATTTGTAGTCGCTCCAGCGGGATAATATTTCATAGCTTGCACAAAGCCACTTTTTTTAGCTGCAGATATATCTTCTTTTGTAGTGTCGTCTGTCAGGTAGAGAACCATCAAAGGTAACCAGTGAGAATCTTTTGGTCTATGCTGAAGAATTCGTTGACGATAAAGCAAGGCATCATTGACCGTCCTGACGGGCGTTTTAAGATTTGGCATGACAATACTTCGGCCAAAGTATCTGGCTGCGGCTGGCACGGTGGTAATAAGTGCTGCATCATCTCGGAGATGAACATGCCAATCGTCGGGTTGTATTAAAGTTAAATGATTAATCATAGAGGGCGTCTTCTCCTAAGCTCCGAAACCAAAAAACTTAAGCTTACTTCTATTTCAGTATCCTCAGAAATGCCTATCCAATGCCTCAATTACGCGTATACAGGAGTATAAGGCACTAGGCTTCGTATACCTAAGCTTTAGAGAGCAAAAGATCACTTGTTTGAACTTTTCGCTAAAAATTGCGTTTACGGGGAAGCTCGTGATCCTGATGGAGTTGAGCTTTTCCCAATTTGATATAGAATTATGTTAAAAGTGTTTGTCAATTAGTATAATTAAACTTGCAAGCGTGGAAGCTCGCCCGAGGTAGATATGGTTAAGCATATAGTTTTTTTTCGTTTTAACAGGGAGTTCAATTTCGCTAAAAAACAAGCACATGCTGAGGAGATAAAGCAGCGTTTGGAGGCGCTTCTAGACCTTATTCCCGAGATTATATCTATTGAAATTGGCATCAACTACAACGCGACCGACAATTGTTCGGATATTGCACTATATTCGGAATTTGCTAGCCGAGGTGACCTGGATAAATATCAATCGCATCCCGAGCATCTTGCGCTCGTTCCGTTTGTAAATTCTCTGACAGAGGAGAGGAGAGTAGTTGATTATGAATTTTAAACGTGCCCAAAATGGGATACTTGGGTAAGTGGCACCAGACTTAATTTAAAGGGGAATATCTTGGAAGACAGCGGATTTAGACTGAATCATACCATGATCCGAATAAAGGATCCGGACGCTTCACTAGCTTTTTACACCCAAGTTCTTGGGATGAATCTTATTGAAAGATTTGATTTTGAAGAGATGGGATTCTCGTTATATTTTCTTGGCTTTTCGGCCTCCATAGGAGGCCGTGTTCCTGAGGAACGTGGTGAACGTATTATGTGGTTGGCTAGCCAATCGGGAATTTTGGAGCTAACGCATAACTATGGTACGGAGTCTGATGATGACTTTGCCGGCTACCATGATGGGAACAGTGCCCCACAAGGCTTCGGACACATCGGAGTGTCAGTGCCAGATGTTTATGCAGCTTGTGAGCGTTTCGAGCAAGCGGGCATAGAGTTTGTTAAACGGCCTGATGATGGTTCGATGAAAGGATTAGCTTTTATCAAAGATCCGGATGGGTATTGGGTTGAAGTTTTCTCTCCGATTGGGCTAAATAAACAGATTATGGGCGGTTAGGTTTTGACTAAATGTTTCAAATGATATGCAGCTCTGAAGCGGATGCGCGCAAATTAAACAGCTAGATTGGGGGATTTTGGGTGAAAGAATTAGATGATGTTTTAAAACGATTGGACGCACTTGAGTCAAAAGATTCGATTCGCCAGTTGGTAACTTCTTATGCTATAGCCTGTGACGAGCACGATATTCCCAGATTGGCAAATCTATTCGCAGATGATGCAGTCTTCGCGTCACCCAATGGTGCTATGGTTTCTCGAGGACGAGAGTCAATTCGAGAAATGTTTTCCAATATATTAAAGACACGCGGCCCGGGATTTCATTGGACACATGATGTGCAAATTGAAATCGATGAAAATGACCACAATAGAGCCTCAGGCCTAGTATATAGCCATGCTGAGACAACTCCAAATGGAGTGGTTAGTTTAGCTGCGATGAAGTACAAGGATGAATATTTGCGTGAAGAGGGTGTCTGGCGTTTCAATGCTAGAGAGATAAGTTTCTTTTACTATGTGCCTGTAGGAAAATATGTCGAAGGTTTAACGCAGAGTGACCGAGTATATATAAACAATGCTTGGCATCCCGCGGACTTTCCGGAGACGCTTGATACTTGGCGCAGCTTTGAGCGGGGGGACTACGATTGAATAGAGATGCTATGGCTTTGGCTGAACGAGCGCTGGACCACTTTGTCAATAAGACAACCGACCAAGCAGAAACAACTATGGAGATCTCTTTGGCGGCATATAGGGACGAGGAGCGTTATTCGCGAGAGATTGAAAGAGTTTTTAAGCATCTCCCGCTTGCTCTGGCACTAAGCCTAGAGTTGCCAGAGGTGGGGAGCTTTAAGGCGATGACCGTTTTGGGAGTTCCTCTGCTGATCGTCAGGGGTGAGGATTTGAAAGTCAGGGCCATGCTCAACGTTTGTCGACATCGAGGAGCTAGGCTTTGTGAGGATGGTTCGGGCAAAAAGCGGATATTTGCGTGTCCCTATCATGCGTGGACCTATGATCATAAAGGCGCATTAAAAGGGAGATATGGGGGCGATACGTTTGGTGAAATTGCTAATGACCGTTATGGCCTTACGGCACTCCACTGTGTTGAGAGGTCTGGGATTGTTTGGGCGTCACTAACTCCCGGGGACTTTTTTGATGTGGATGCTTGGTTAGGCGATTTTGGGGATGAGCTAAATACCTTAGACTTGGAAAACTGGCATCTTTATGAACAGCGTGATCTTCCCGGACCAGGCTGGAAAGTTACAATGGACGGTTACCTAGAGGCTTACCATCACCAATTGGTTCACCGAGAGACGGTGGGAAAATATACTGTGGGAAATCTCCTGGTCTTAGATACTTATGGACCTCACCAGCGGCTAACCTTCGGTAGACAATCTTTGGGAGATCTAATTAATCAACCCAAGGATCAATGGAACCCTATGGAGCACATTAGGTTGATACATTCGGGGTTCCCTAATCTTTCGATTTCAGGAATCCTTGGTGATCATTGTCTCGTAAGTCAAGTATTCCCCGGCTCAACGCCGACCACTACAACGACTCGGCAGACCATTCTAGTTGCCAAAAAGCCAGAAACGGAGTCTGAGATGGCGGCATCAAAGAATTTCAGCGCCCTAACTTTGAAAGCGGTTCAAGAGGAAGACTACGGCATAGGTTTTGGTATCCAAGGATGCATGGATTCCGCGGCTAATGACCATTTTATATTCGGAAGGAATGAACCAGCAGTGCAAAATTATCATCGTTGGATAGCTCGCTTTATGAAACTTAATGATAATGCATGGAGCCCTCAAGCCGAGAAGTCTATGAGCAATTGATTAGAAAATGAAATTCAGGGCTTTTGACTAGTTGAAACCGATATACTAGGAAAATCTGAGCAATCGTCTTGCATTGTTTCCTAATTTGCTAAGCCAACGTTCGCTGCCTTGAACTCCGTGCTGATCCCATCCGCCAAAGTTTGTTCCAAGAACTAGGTGGTCCGTTCCAACTATACTAACAACAAAGTCTAAAACTCTTTGGTCCTGGACGTGAGCATCAAACCAAATTTCAGCAAGATATCTTTCAAACGCGCCATCTTTTTGGAGGTTTTCGCTTACCCATGGTCTAAGTCGAGTGGCTGCATTTAGTCGTCCGATTAGCATTGCCGCCGCACCGCCGGCGTGACTGATGCATATATCTAGTTCTGGATGTCTTTCTAGCACTCCACCATAAATTAGTGTGGCCACCGCGAGTGTCTCTTGCGCAGCGAAACCTGTTAAGAGTTCCAACTCATATTGATTAAGGTTTGGATCCCCCTTGGGGCCATCAATGCCGCTAGGCGCAGGGTGGATGAAAAGAGGGACGTTTAGTTTTACAAGCTTCTCATAGAATATATCCAATTCAGGACTATCCAAAGGTCTTCCGAAATCAGTTCCCATATAAGCACCCAATAGACCAAGGTCGGATACGGCTCTTTCGAGTTCCTCACATGCAGCAACGATATCTTGTATGGGCACAGCGGCTAGTCCTCCTAGTCTTTCTGGGCAATAGTTCAGCTGTTTTACAAGGGCATCATTGTGTTGCTGGCAAAAATTTATGGCGTTTTTTGCATCTATATAGTGAAAATAAGTGAGAGGGTTTGGCGAGAGAACCTGGAAATCGATGCCTGCCTTATCCATCGCCTCTAGCCGAATCGAAGTGTCCATAAAAACGCTGTTTTCATATCTAACATTTCTTAGATAGTATTCGCCGATGCGAAACCACGGACTCCCATTTTCGTCATAGCCAATTTCCGGACCATGGTGACCGGCCATGTGCATACTTTCAGACAGCACGATGTGTGCATGCACATCAATCGTTTTTATTTGGTCTGCGCTACTTTTCATCTTCAAAACCTAAATAGTCTGAGCGCATCCCCCGTCAACAGGGATCGCAGCTCCAGTTATATAGCTAGCCGAAGGTGATGCGAGAAATAGGACGACGGAGGCTATCTCTTCAGGTAAAGCCATTCTCCCAAGGGGAATCAAAGACGTGATCGCTTTTTCAATCTCCGCATTCGTGGCACCTTGCTCTGCCGCCCGGTTGGCAAGTAGTTCCTCAACTCTATTGGTTTTTGTCCACCCAGTGCATATAGTATTTACAAGGATATTAAATTGTGCGAGCTCATTCGACAGTGTTTTTGACCATCCCAAAGCGGCTAGCCGGATGCTGTTTGATAGCATCATTGAACTCATTGGTTGTTTTACAGAGTAAGATGAAAGATTGATGATCCTCCCACTTCCTTTATTTTTCATCCTTGGAAGCACTCTATTGGTAATTCTTATGCAGGAGCGCAGAGTGGTTTCAAATGCTTTTGACCATTGTTCATCATCAATTTGTTCATGATTGCCGGGTGGTGGGCCTCCTGAATTATTAACTAAAACATCTATTCCGCCGAAATTTGACTCCACAAACTCCACCAGCTGATTAATATCCTCCGGAATGCTTAAGTCAGCCACTTTGGCGAGGACAGATTGGCTGCCCAAGGTCTCTAAATACATTTTCGTTTCTAATAGGTGTACCTCATTTCGGGCGCATATGGCAACTTTTGCTCCGGCGCTTTGAAATGCAGCTGCAGTAGCCTTGCCAATGCCTCTGCTGGCTGCTGTTATGAGAACTCTCTGATTCGTCAAACCATATGACATATTGTCGTCTTATCTAATCATGTTGAAGGCGTCAGTACTAGCTATTAGCTAAAGCATAGGTAAGGTTTTCGCCAGAAAACTGACCCGTCCGCCAACCTGGTATGGACCATTCCTCAGGTAACGGGATGCTCAAATCTATCTTCTTTCCCCCCTTAAAAACAGCTTTAATATTACTTTTTTGACCCAGAAGATCTAAATTTTGGACCAGATCGCCGGCTACCAGAACTAGATCGGCGATATATCCTGGTTCTATGCGGCCCAGCTTACCCTCAAGGCCAAAAATGCCTGCACCTGCTTCAGTTCCGCACGCAATGGCCTCGAGTGGCGATAGCCCCAAGTGCTCGACGTAAATGCCCATTTCTCTGTAATGCCACTCTCCATAGGGTGTTACCGAAAAGCCGCTCTCGCTTCCGCACATGAGTGGGACACCAGCATCATATGCGCGCCGGATCATTGCAGATGTGGCCTCAATCTCATTCATGAATATTTGTCTAAGCCCCGGATCTGAACCAATCTTGTCGCCATAATCAACCAGATTACGCAGAAAAGTAAACGAGGGTGCCAAGGGGGTTTTGTTATTAACCACCGCTTCTAGCGCATCCTCCTCCATGTAGGACGAATGAAATATCAAGTCAAATCCAGCGAGCGCGGCATCTCTTGTGCTGGAGGAGTTTCGACAATGGCCGACAACCGGCACCCCGAGAGCATGGGCTGTATCGCACACAAGGCGTAATTCATCGAGAGTCCATGACTGTATTTCTCCGGGGTTATGCCTTTTCGTTCGACGGACCGGTAAACCTGTAACATGTACTTTAATCCAGTCGCAACCTCCTTTAATTTGCTTGCGGATTTCGCGCACGATTTCGTCACCGGTTTGGACAATTACCGCATACCCGAGCTTGCCCTCGGACGGAAGCAACTGGCCAGCGGTGCCACCAACGCAGGTAATTAGCACATTACCCCCCGTTGCCATGCGAGGTCCCTCTACAACCCCACCTTCTATTGCATCTCTCAAATCTATGCCGACATCAAAAATACAGTCGGGGTCAAGGAAGCCGGTAACGCCGGCTCGAAGAAGTTTTTGAGCATTAACCGATGCGATCATTGTTGCAAGGCCCGGGCGTCTGTGGAAAAAAAGTTCGTCATTCGATTTAGGTTCATCAAAGCTTATATGGCAATGCGCGTCGACGAGCCCCGGTATGAGGGTGCATCCATCCGCGTCAATATGTTCAGCATCTTGAGGTGCGCTGAGGTCGGCAACATCGCCTACTGCAGAAATAAGATCTTCTTCGATCAATACGGAACCTTTAGATTGAGTCGCTCCCGACACAATGTTGGTGTTTTTGATGAGGTAAGATTTCGTCATACTTAAGCTCCAGAGTTAAAAAGTCCATCGAATCCTTGTAGAAAGTTACTGAGTTCATTACGTTAAATGGACAAGTCAAGGATTTACTTGGCTTATCCTACAATTGTATCAGCGTGTGACTAACTATTACATTTTTACTGTACCCACCTGAGTGCCTTTCCATCGTGACTGTGCACTCAATAGATAGCAGTCTTCATATTATTGGATCCTGACAAACCAGTTTTAGACGGATAGCAGAGTTGTGTTACCTGACTTCTCTGTATTATGATGATGTACAAAACAAAAAACTAGAATTTTAATGAGGTGAAATTATGAGCGAAGCAGCGTCGGCTTTTAATCCGGAGTATAATCCGGGGGGAGTAGAGGGGGCAATTGATACAAACATCTTACCTTGGATGCCAGTTGAGGGCGCAAAAGGAATGTCGATAAAAACGATGAGAGCAAGCGCTGAAACGGGCATGTTTTCAATCATCGTTAAGTTAGAGGCGGGTGCTTCCATGCCCATATCTGTTTACCTGAGCGGTATGGACATGTTTGTGTTGTCGGGGCAACTCACATATACACAAGACAATGTCACAAGCCTCTTGACTCCCGGGGCTTGGGGCTATATTTCTGCCAATTCCAAAGTGGCAGGTATACTTGCTGAGAAAGAGTCAGAAATGCTAGTTAATTATTACGGTGCGGTTGCTTTTCTGGACGCGGAGCATTCGCTTTCCAGAATCCTTACGAGTCTCGATATTCTGCGTATGGCGGCTCAGCATGGAGTGGATTTGGTGCCCAGTACTCTATCTGGGTGCGTAAAAGAGCGGTCCGAGCCGCTGGCTAATGAGCCGCAGCCCTTGGCAATTTCTAGCGGTGAACTCCATCACCTCATCAAACCATCAGGTGAGCAAGCGTCGGATCTTGGTGGTTTCAAGCACCCACATTTTGTTGATACCAGAGATGTCCCCTGGATAACGCTAGAGGGCATGGAAGCGATTGGCCTGAAAATATTGCGTGTGAGCGAAGATAATGGATATGTATCACTTATTGTGCGCCATAACGGTGTGGCTCCCGGGCACACTCATATTGGTTCAGGCGACTTTCTGATTCTTGAGGGGCGCATCGGAGTCCGAGCTGGCCCACCAGATGGTCATGGCCCTGGCGTTTGGTATTTTGAACCTGCGGGCGCAAGGCATGATGCCTCTCAAAGGCTTAGCGAAGAGGATCTAGTTTACTATTCAAATATATATGGACCGCTGGTATTTGACGAAGGCCCAGGTACCCCCGTCACTGCCGTGTTGTCTTGGATGTCATACAGAGATATGGCTGCGGCTTATGGTTCCAAGTTAGTGCCTTGTATTCATCCAGATGATTCCACGTTATTGGCTTCATCGCCACTGGTTGCCACGAGCTAAAAGGCTTTTAAAATAGCTTGTCTTTGTTGCTGGCCCTCATGTCCTATGAGGGCCAGAATGGCCAGTCAGTTGTTTTTAAACATTGCCCACTTTTTTGCGCCACGGCGAGTGTGTTGCGAAAATCAAAGTAAAAATCCGGCCACCTTAACACGAACATTTTTAAGACCTCCATGATTCGCTAGCAGGACTGTTTGGTCTGGCATCACCGTTGCGGGACGCCAAGTTAGCCAAACTATAAGTCAATGGCTGAGGTACGTGTGCCATTGGCATGGCGACCCTAAATCGAATTTATGTGACCCGCTGGCCGGGGATGGCGCCTCTGTCCGGTTCCAGCAAATAGATACCCTCTTCGGACCCAGCTGCCAGAACCATTCCTTCCGATACTCCAAATTTCATTTTTCGTGGGGCTAAGTTAGCAACCACGATAGTTAATCGGCCCTCAAGTTTTTCTGGTCGGTAGGCTGATTTTATTCCAGAGAAAACTTGTCGAGTCTCATTACCAAGATCAAGAGTTAGTTTCAATAACTTATCAGCACCCTCGACTGATTGCGCAGATAGAATTCGGGCAACTCGCAAATCAATTTTCATGAAATCATCGAGATTGATTTGCTCTAAGATTGGTTCTGAAGATAAGTTGACTTCGGCACTTGAATTGGTCTTAGTATTGCTCTCTAGGCTGTCATTGACCATAGCTTCAACGTGTTTAGGGTCAATTCGCTGTAGAAGGGGTTTAAATGGTCTTATATTTTGACCCAAAAGAGGTTTCTGAATACTTTCCCAATTTAGTTCCGCATTCAAAAAGAACTCAGCGCGAGCGGCCAATTTAGGCAAGATTGGCTTGAGAAACACCATTAAAACTCGGAAGAGGTTGATGCCCAGAGAGCAAATTTCTTGCACCTGCTGCGCTTTATTCGGATCTTTGGCAAGTTTCCATGGTTCCTTGAAAGTAAGATACTCATTCGTCTTATCAGCAAGTGCCATAATCTCTTTAACAGCTCTCGCAAATTCCCGATTTTCATAGTGTTCTGCAATAATTTCAGCTTTACTCAATACCAGATCCCAGATCTCATGATTTTCTATCACGTTAGCTAGGCGACCAGCACTATTTTTTTCAATAAATCTAGCGCATCGACTTGCGATGTTCACCACTTTTCCTACTAGGTCGCTGTTAACTTTCTGTATAAAATCTTCAAGATTAAGATCTATATCGTCAACCGAATTTGATAATTTTGAGGCGTAATAGTAGCGCAGGTACTCTGGGTTCAAATGATCGAGGTAACAACGTGCGGTTATGAATGTCCCGCGAGACTTAGACATTTTTTGACCATTAATAGTAACAAAACCATGGACGCAAACATGGCTCGGTGTACGAAATCCAGTGCTTTTGAGTATTGCTGGCCAGAATAGTGCGTGGAAATTGACGATATCTTTCCCGATGAAGTGATAAAGCTCTGCCGTGCTGTCAGGAGACCAAAATTCATCAAAGTTTAAACCATTTTTTTTACACAGATTTTTAAAGGTCGCCATATAGCCAATTGGCGCATCGAGCCAAACGTAGAAGTACTTCCCGCTAGCATCAGGGATCTCAAATCCGAAGTAAGGTTCATCTCGGCTAATGTCCCACTCTTGCAAGCCTGAATCTAGCCATTCGGAAAGTTTGTTTACCACTTCCCCTTGAAGATGATTGTCTCGCGTCCATTGTTTAAGGAAATCGGTGAATTCTGGAAGTCTGAAAAAATAATGAAGAGATTCCTTTTCCACTGGTGTAGCGCCCGAAAGAACAGATATTGGGTCTATCATTTCGGTTGGCAAATAAGTGGCTCCGCAGGCCTCGCAATTATCTCCATATTGGTCGGGTGTCTTACACTTCGGACACGTGCCCTTGACATACCGATCTGCGAGGAAGATATTTCTCTCGGTATCGAAGGCTTGGACGATCATTTTTTCTGCAATATGGTTATTTTCGCGTAATCGGCAATAAATTAATTCAGATAGCTCCTTATTCTCGATCGAGTGAGTCGAATCGTAGTGATCAACACTAATCAAAAAATCTTTGAAATCGGCCTCATGGAGCGCTCTCATATTTGCTATATGCTCTTCAGGACTAATGCCAAGTTCATCCGCCTTCAACATTATCGCAGTTCCATGGGCGTCATCTGCACTGATATAATAGCACTCATGCCCTCTCAATCTTTGAAAACGCACCCAAATATCTGTTTGAGCATATTCGAGAACGTGCCCGAGGTGGAGAGCAGCATTTGCGTAGGGAAGTGCGTTAGTAACGAGGATTTGGCGTTTTAATAGCATACTGGTAGGCTGTTTTCTTAACAAAGAGTAGATGTATGAAGTATAGTTATTTTATTGCCAGTTTTCACTCTTAGAATCGGGTACTAACTCGTTTGAGGTTAAACGAGATGAGTTTTTCTTTTAGTTGGAGCTATATTTTTGTTAGACAATGTCAAGTCAGTAGTTGCGGTTGCTTCTGGGAAGGGTGGTGTTGGTAAGTCAACAGTAGCCGTTAATCTGGCACTAGCGATGTACGCAGAGGGGCAAAAGATTGGTCTGCTTGATGCGGATATCTATGGCCCAAGCATTGCTATGATGTTGGGGGTTTCTTACGAGGACCGTCCAAAATCATTAGATGGTCAGACCATATTGCCGCTAGTCACTCATGGTGTTAGCACTATGTCTATTGGATATCTGGTCGATTCAAAGACCCCGATGGTTTGGCGTGGGCCAATGGCATCTGGTGCTCTTAAGCAAATGTTAAAGCATACCAACTGGGGATCCTTAGATGTTTTGCTGGTTGACATGCCTCCGGGGACTGGAGATATCCAACTTACTCTTTCACAGAGCGCGCAATTGGCAGGAGCGGTAATTGTGACAACTCCCCAAGATATTGCACTTTTAGATGCCAAGAGAAGTATTGAGATGTTTGCGAAAGTGGAGGTGCCTGTCTTGGGAATTATTGAGAACATGTCTGCAATGCAATGTTCTGTTTGTGGAAACCACGTTGCGGTCTTCGGGTCGGGCGGTGGGGAAAGGATGGCACAAAGCTATCAAACAAAATTGCTTGGACAGTTGCCACTGGATCCGCAGGTGCGTGAACAAGGTGACATCGGCACTCCATTAGTTCTAGCCCAACCTAAGGTTCCGGTCGCTAAGTCCTATTTTTCAATAGCCAGGGCTTTGATAGAGAGTCTTTCCAATAAGGAATCAGGTGATAGTCCAGAAATTATTTTCGAATAGACTAGTAGTATCTGGTTTCGGAAGACTTAAAGGTATTCAGGTAGCGTTGATTTCGGAGTTAAATTAATGAGTATTAAGTCGGATCGTTGGATACGCAGAATGTCGGAAGAGTTTGCCATGATTGAACCGTATGAGGCAGACCAGGTGAGATATTTTGGCGGAGGTAGGGTTATCTCTTATGGTGTGTCAAGCTATGGCTATGACGTGAGATGTGCGGATGAATTTAAGATTTTTACAAATGTTCATTCAAAAATTGTTGATCCTAAAAATTTTGATAGAGATGCGTTCGTAGATATTAAAGGTGACTCTTGTGTTATCCCACCGAATTCTTTTGCCCTTGCCCGAACAATTGAGTACTTTCGAATACCTCGTTCGATATTGACAGTTTGCCTAGGTAAATCCACTTATGCTCGATGTGGAATCATCGTTAACGTCACTCCCCTTGAGCCTGAATGGGAGGGGCACGTGACTCTAGAGTTTTCTAACACGACGAGCCTGCCGGCCAAGATATATGCAAACGAAGGTGTTGCACAGATGTTGTTTTTCGAGTCGGACGAGATTTGTGATATCTCTTATGCTGACCGAGGGGGAAAGTATCAAGGCCAAACAGGAGTAACACTGCCAAAGACTTAAATAGCTATGGGTTTAAAAGCGCGTTCTTTAAAGCTAAGGCTTGTTGTTGCAGTTTTTGGGTATTCTCTGGTCCAGTTCTCAGCACTTGTTTTTGCAATGGCATCAATGCTTCCAGCTCGGGATCGGCAAATTGATATAGCACGGATTCTCGGGTCAACTCGATGGGTTCAATTATAATTGGTGTTGACAAAACACGTTCAATTGCTTGCAAAATAATCCCTTCCATTTGTCTCTCGTTGTAGCCCATCTCTGCAAAAGATGTCTGGATGAGGGGTCTAGCAATATGGAATAGTTGAGCTAAAGCCTCCATTTTAATAGACGCTATGGCTTCTATGGTTATGTCATAACGCTCATAATTGCCTGCATTTAACCATATTGTTTCGCCATCCATATGGGTTGTAAAACTGCCGGTTGGCTGGGTCAAAGGAAATATCTTTGAGAGGATAACGCCCCGAGAAAGACCATCTAGATAACTTGCAGCACGTCGCAACAAATCGTCCACAGATAGCCACCTAACTAAATCTGAGTTGGACGACATAATTTCCATGCGATTGCGGAAGAAAGAATCACTCTCATTAAGATTTGGTAGCACGGTTTCTGGAGCGATCTCGATCTTTGGAGGTTCCGGCGAAACCTCAATAACCGGAGCTATTGGTATTTCCGCTTCGGGAATGACAGGTTTTTCAATTATAACTTCCTCGGTGATGGGCGAGGGCAGAACTTCGGCCTCGATATCAACTTCTTTCGTCATTTGAAGCCTATAGATCAAGCCTCCCACTATGAGAAGCGCTGCAATTGCGCCCAGTCCTAATATGATGATGCTTGGACTCGCTCTTTTATCCGTAGATTGCATAATTTTTCCTCAGTTGCTCCTTGTGACAGTAAACACTTTTCTATCGTCTATGACAGCATCTTTGAGTAGCATACTATAGTCTTTTTTATTTTCAATTTGTTCCAACTTCACTAGGAGGAAATTCCAATTTTCTGCCAACCATAGGTTAGTCGCTCTCATTTTGTTTTCTCTGAGCCTGCGCATCATTACCGTATCTATTTTGCCTATTGGTGTGGCGAGCGTCTCCCGGCGAACAAACTCGTACCGATATGTCTGATGCTTTCCTCTCGAAATAACCGGATATTCGAATTTGTCTTTACCAACGATAAGATCACGCCTCAGTTGGAGATACTGAGTGGGAATATCCAAAACTCCAACCTCTATCGGAGCATTCGAGGTTTTTTCTCCCCTTCTATACTGGGCGTTTTTTTCCTTCCAATCAAAAACTTGGAACTCGGATCGCTTTATGCCCATGATAGAACGATCGATTTGGTGATCCAAGGGAATCAACTGGCCATTCTTGGATACGCGATAGTTTGATGATTCGCTCAGGGTGATGAGCAACCCAGAAGCTTTCAATTGTTCTGAAAATTGTGAGTCCGAAGTCTTAATCAGAGTTTTTACTGCTGTTATTGGAAAGCCATTATACTTAGCCAAGTAAGTCGCTTTATAGGGCAAGACTTCTGCAGGATGATTACCAGAGGCAAAGCATAGCTCTAGAGCAAAAATATTAACTAGAGCCATTATTCTTCCCAGCATTGGAATTTCCCTTTAGCGATGGCAATATGGTATTTTGAGTTTAACTTAATTTTATCCGCTGGTCTCGGTAGTAACTAATTTTCCGTAGGGAGGTAAAGCTACTCCGTCAAAAAGCGCGTTCTTGCCTCTCATTTCAACGCGTCCCTCAGCCAACCACTGAATTGCTTTAGGAAATATGATGTGTTCGATTTTTAGGACTCGCTTTGCAATGGTGTCAGCGCAGTCCTTCATTGCTATCGGAACTGATGCCTGAACAATAGCAGGCCCACCATCAAGCTTTGATGTAACGAAATGCACGGTAGCTCCTGTCTCTAAATCCCCAGCATCTAGAGCGCGCTGATGGGTATTTAAACCTCGGTGTTTAGGCAGTAGAGAGGGATGAATGTTAATTAGTTTTCCGACAAAACGATCAACGAATCTGGGCCCAAGAATTCGCATGAATCCTGCCAGAACCACCAAATCGGGAGAATAGCTTTCTACAGTTTCAGCCAATCTATTGTCATATTTGTTTCGGTCATCGAATTGGTTATGGTCTATTACACTGGTCGGAATATTAGAGCATTTGGCCCGAACTAACCCCGCGGCTGAAGATTTATTACTTATTACTCCAACTATTTGAGCCTCCAGCTGTCCGCTGGCAATTGCATCGATTAAAGCCTGAAGGTTTGATCCACTACCAGATATTAAAATGACTATCTTGAAGGGCTTTTCGCCCTTCACTTCTGCTTCCTGACGAGTTCTACTGGATCCTCGTCTTTGGCCTTTTTAACTATGTCTCCGATAACATAAGCCTGCTCCCCTTCAAGCTCTAGGGCAGCTAAAATTTCTTTTTCTCCTTCTGCGGGAACACATAGAACCATGCCGATTCCGCAATTGAAGGTCTTGTACATTTCTTGATCATCGATATCTCCTGCGTTCTGAAGCCAATCAAAGATTTCCGGTATTTGCCACGATGAACAATCTATAATTCCCTTGCATCCGTTTGGAATAACTCTAGCTAAGTTCTCAACTAGCCCCCCGCCGGTTATATGGGCGATCGCGTTAATCGTTAAAATTTTATTTAGTTTAAGTAAGACCTTTGCATAAATCTTTGTAGGTTCCATTAAATGTTCGATTAGGCTCTTTCCTGACAACGATAGATCGAATGCGTTAATCTTATTACGATCTAGAATTTTGCGAATCAAAGAATAACCATTTGAGTGCGGGCCACTGGATTTTATGCCGATTAATTTATTTCCAGGTAAAACCCCATTGCCATCAATTATTTTAGACTTTTCTACTATGCCCACGCAAAAACCGGCTAGGTCATAATCTTTGCCCGAATACATTCCAGGCATTTCTGCTGTTTCCCCGCCAATCAACGCGCAGCCTGCGATCTGACATCCATCTGCTATACCGTTAATCACGCTCTCAGCAGTCGTAAGGTCAAGTTTTGCGGTCGCATAATAATCCAAGAAAAACAAGGGTTCGGCACCACAAACCACTATATCATTCGCACACATAGCTACCAGATCGATGCCAATTCGTTGATGCATGTCATATTCAATCGCGAGACGTAGTTTGGTTCCTACACCATCAGCCCCTGATACCAAAATGGGCTCTTTGAAGCCTTTGGGTACTTCAAACAGAGCGCCAAACCCTCCTAATCCAGACAAGACCCCTGGACGATTGGTTCTTCTTGCGGCGCCTTTGATATTTCTCACGAGCTGATTCCCAGCTTCTATATCTACGCCCGCTTCTTTGTATGTTAAATGCGATTTCTTCTGATGCATGATTTTTGTTCGCTCATAAAACCGAGTATTCTAGGACTCTTGGGAAAAATTTGCATCAACCACTGGTATAATCAAGGATTAATCTAGGGGGTAAATGAGTTGATATCTCGTATTCTAGCGACTTTAATTTTTTTTTGCGGGTTTCTTCACGCGGAGTATGTTGATGACCTTTACGTTGGGAGGGTAAACGTGCCGAATCAAAGCTCGCTATCTCAACTGCAAGGTGTTCGTGATGCCACTAATCAAGTTCTGATCAAACTAACAGGTGACAGTGAAGTCATTCACTTGCCCTCTGTTAATGAATTGCTCTTTCAGCCTGACAATTTTGTCGCGACTGTCGGTTACAAGGCGGTCGAGAAATTAGGAGGGGCGACCACAAATTCGTCTGTTGGTCTTGAGGTTAACTTTTCCAGGATTGCACTGGATGAATTTATCAGAACGAATAAATTACCTGTTCTTCCAGCAAATAGGCCCTTACTTTTGTTATGGATAATTTTTGACAATCGTGTCTCTGGGAGACGGTTTATCTCTGAGCATAACGAGCCAAGCATGGTTCAATTAGTTTCGCATAAGCTTAAAGAAAGAGGAATCCCTTTTGTTTTCCCTATTTATGACTTGCAAGACAGGATAGCATTACCCGAAGATAATGCCTGGGAATTAAATGCTGAAATGCTTGTTGATGCCTCGCAGCGATATGACAGCGACGTTATAGTTTTGCTGCGATTTTATGCAACTTCATCTGGTCAAGTGCGAGGCTCATGGCTTTATCAACATGCGGGGAGGCGTCAACTTGGGGATGATCGATCAGAAAGTGTAGCTCAATTTATTTCGTCTAGTTTTGATCAAATAATTAACCAAGTTGCAAGGTATTATGCATACATTCCTAAAAACGAAAATCAAGGTCTAATTGTTGAAATTGACGGCGTTGACACATATTCGAGCCATCGTCTCTTGCTAAAAAAAATTCGAGAAATTGAACTCGTTGAATCGATGCGAATCACAAACGTTAAAGGATCCAAGATAAGACTTTCGGTGCAAGTGGAGGGCGAGATACAACGATTCTATACAGCTCTGCTTCGAAGCGGTCACTTTGCAAGAAGAAGAGCTGATCAACTAGCGGATGGATTCACGATTCATCTCAACTGGATTGCAAAATGAGTCAGTTGGCCTTGGGAGTTGCATTGAAAGATGATGCAATGTTCAGTAACTTTTACGCGCCGAGAGGTACCAGACAGCATATTGCTTTGAGTTCCTTGAGAGAAAAATCACATCAGAGTGTTTTTTTATCGGGCCCAGCAGGAACAGGGCTATCTCACCTCCTTCAAGCGGCTTGCCGTCAGGAACAGGATTCTATTTATTTGCCGCTCGGCCATGTCGCGAAGGCCTCACCTGAGAATCTTTTCGATAAATTAGAAATGCATCGGCTAGTTTGTTTAGATGATCTGCAGACTGTGATTACTAAAAACACTTGGCAACATTCTGTATTTAAACTATTTAACAGATGTTTTGATAACGGCACAAATATCGTTTTTTCCGCTCATTGCAGAGTTGATGCTCTGGGTGTAGTGTTACCAGACTTGTTATCGCGCCTAAAATCAGGCCTTGTTATCCACTTTTCAGATTATCGAGAGGAAGATTTATTTGGCCTTCTAAAATATCGTGCTCAAATTAGAGGATTGCCTCTGACTGACGAAGTCGCCGTTTATATGCTGGGTCGCCTGGCTCGGAGCACATCCTCTGTTATGCGTGCACTGGACAGGCTTGATCAAGCTTCAATGCTTGAGAAAAAGCGTGTGACGCTGCCTTTTGTCAAGAGGGTGCTCGAAATCTAAACTACTGTTCATCACTCATAATGGATTGAAGCCTGGTTTCAAAGCAAACATTCAGCGCAGTACATGTAGATTCCTCGGGGGTCATTGAGTTCTTGAAAAAGCTCAATGGATTTCGTCGCATTAACAAGAGCCTTGGGTATGTGAGAGTTTAGCTTCAGCTGAAATGGAAAAATGCCAATATTAGGGTCAGAAGCATCACTTAATTGCATTGCAAGTTTTTCGAAAACGTCCATGGGCCTTTGCCGAAAATCAATTTGATACTCTTGCAAATCTGCCAATTCCGCCGCGACAACAATGGCCTCTCTCAAATCACCAATCTGGTCAATCAGACCTAGCTGAAATGCTTCACGCCCTGTCCAAATTCTGCCTTCTGCCAGTTCTGCCACCGAGTCGATATCCATGTCACGCCCTTTTGCCACCAGATTCAAAAAGCTCTCGTACCCATGTTCAAGGGCGAGCTGCAAATATTCTCTGGCCTCGTCAGTAAGCGCTCTGTCGATACTTCCAGTCCCGGCCAGCCTGCTTGTTCCAACTCCGTCTGAAGTTATGCCCAAGGATTTCAGGCTCCGTTCAAATGTGGGTAGCAAAGCATAGATGCCTATCGAGCCAGTGATAGAGGTTGGCATGGCTAATATGCGATCTGCCTCAGCAGCAATCCAATACCCACCAGATGCTGCGACACTGCCCATCGATACAACAAGTGGAATATCTTCCTCACGGATGGCTGAGATCGCGTCACGAATAACCTCTGATGCAAAGGCACTGCCGCCGGGGCTATCAATGCGAAGAACAATGGCTGCGACGTCAGAATCGTTTTTTGTTGCTGCCAACATCTCCGCGAGCGTATCGCCGCCTATAGTTCCCTCTGGTTGTTCGCCATCGAAAATTTCACCCTTCGCAACGATTATGGCCACCTTGTCAACAGCTATGGTCGGTGTTTTGGTCCTTTGTTTATCCACGTGATAGAGGTAGCCGAGCAGGTCGATACTGCGTAACACACCCTCTCCATCGGGGGAAAGCTGATTAAGGTAATCTTCTAATTCGGTCCGAGATGCCAGCCTATCAACCAATCCATGATCTAGGACCATCTTGGCCACGTCTCCTTTCGTTTTTCGAGTGAGAGGGACAATTTGGTCTATGATCTTGTCAATCCTACCCGTTTCTAATCCCCTCAGCGTTTCTACTTCTTCGGTGTAAAAACGCCAAAGAGCACCAATCCATCGTCGCGTTTCCTCACGAACTGGATTTGACATTTTGTTTTCAATGAACGGTTCTACGGCGCTTTTGTAAGTACCAACTCTGACGACGTTTGCCGATATTTGAAGTTTCTCGATAGCATCTGCGAAGTAGCTTCTATAGGCCCCAAAGCCAACCAGTTCAACAAAGCCCATAGGATCGAGAATTATTTCATCAGCGTGCGCAGCCAGATAGTAATCCTGCTGCAAAAAATAATCTGCATACGCGATGACTGGTTTACTTTTAGACTTGAATCGCTTCAGTGCATTTCCAATTTCTGCGAGCTTCGTTAACCCTCCTCCCTCAAGGTAATTTAGATTCATAATCAAGTGAGTAATTCTTGGGTCGTTCGCTGCGGCATCAATAGCTCTTATTACATCTCTCACCAACGTCTCATTTCGGTTTGCTAAGGTCTCATTGAAGATCTCGGTCAAAGGTTCGATAAAGGTTTTTTGGTCGACAAGCATGCCTTGAGGTGCCAGGAGTAGAGCTGTTTTGTCATCCAGAGGAGGTGGTTTGTTGCCTGTCAGAGCGCCTATGAGACCTCCTATCGCAATCACAAATACTAATAAGAATATTAAGCTCGTCAGAGTTCGTAAGGAGTTTATTATTAATTTTGTGCCCCTCAGTAACTTTTGCCACAAACTATCTTCACGAGACATAATCCTCTCCTATTCACCTTGATCGATTGATGGACGATTATTTTGCTTGCAGCGCAGCCAAATGCAACAGGTTGCAAAAAGCACAATTGTTGCCAAAAGTTCGGCTTGGTCGAGTAAACTGGGCGCTGGGCCGGCAACGTTATCCACTGCAACATAGAAGTATAACAGCACTACAAAGCACAGCCACAGCAAAGAGCGGCTATGGCCATTCAGAACCCCTGGGATAAAGATCGCCAGCGGTATTAGCCATAGGTAAAAGACAAAAGGGGCCCCTTGCATAAGGGGATTGAGTATTAGCAATATCAAGAGGCTAAAATAACTTACAAGCGTTAAAGCTCTCGAAGCGTTAAGCATTTGTTTGCTGTCCATTGTGAAGCTTACAGCAATTTAAGAGCAAGGGTTGCCATTCTTTTGCCTTGCGTTCGGCAGATATTAATTTCTTGAGGGCTTAATTTGTCTGATTCTAGGTGGCTGGAGCCGTATGGAGTACCTCCCAAACGAGTCTGCGCTAGAGCATTTTCTGAATACGGCACGCCGGCCACTACCATGCCATGGTGCATTAGCGGCAGCATCATAGATAGCAGGGTAGACTCTTGACCACCATGAATGCTGGAAGTGGATGTGAAAACACCTGCGGGTTTATCGATAAGAGCACCATTCAGCCAGAGCTCAGAGGTTTGATCTAAGAAATACTTGAGGGGCGAAGCCATATTGCCAAAGTGAGTCGGGCTACCTAAAAGCAGTCCGGAGCAACTAATCAAGTCATCATTATCGCAAAATAGGTGGCCGCTATCTGGAATTTCTGCGGCTACCGATTCACAAACCGTTGATACGCGGGGAACGGTTCGCATTACAGCGGCCATGCCCGCTGACTCGACGCCAATCGCTAATTCTTGCGCAAGTTTGTGCACATGGCCGTTGCGGCTAAAGTAAACTATGAGAATATAAGGGCTCTTCATTTCATTAAGTTAAAAATTTTGTCTGCTGGTCTTCCGATCACCGCATCGTCTCCTTTTACTATAATGGGCCTCTCTATTAATTTCGGATGTTTTATCATAAGGTCTATGACAATGTCATCGCTCAGGATTTTGTTTGAAAGTTGGAGGTCTTTGAACTCCTTTTCTGAATGTCGCAGCAATTTCCTTGGCTCAAGGCCTAGCTTTTTTAGTAGATCTTTGAGTTGGGATTTAGTAATGAGCTCCTTTAAATATTCAACTATTTTCGGTTCAACCGCATTATAACGCAATAGTGCCAAAGCCTGCCTTGATTTAGAACAGCGCGGATTGTGATAAATGACGAACATGTTTGATACGCTAGTATTAGAAGTTTTAGACCACTCTCTAACAACTATACACGATTCGAGAGACAGAGGGGGATACCACGATGCTTTTTGGCTACGAAATACTTGCAGAGGCTTGATTTATTTTGCATTCCGATGAATATCAAGTCCAATACGCATTACTTGCTTTATTTTTTGTTTTTTACTGTTACCATGCGCGGCGATAATAGCCTGACTATAGCTGATATGGCAGCTAGGACAGTCTGGCTAAATTGTTTTTTGCCGTCTAGATTGGAATTTATTTGAATTTGCGCTCAGTCAGCGGTCCGAAGAAACAGAAAGACTCGTAATCAAGGTAAATTGACGGCGAGTAGGGTATATTTTTTGAAAACTAAGTTTGTCGCAATTTTTTTTCTATTAACTTCGTGCCAGACGGATCGCGATTTTTTGCTTCAAGATGGATCATTTGTGAGCTTTGGTGGCGACGAGGGGCGTTGGACGATTATAAATTATTGGGCTACATGGTGCGCACCCTGCCGCCATGAGATCCCCGAACTGAATCGATTCGCCGCGGATTATGAGGATGAGTATCTTTTACTGGGAGTTAACTTTGATGGCGCTACCGAGGGTGAATTAATCAAGCAAACACAAGAACTGGGCATAGAGTTTAATAATCTTTTGGAAGATCCTAGAGTGCTTTGGGAACTAGACAGACCGAATGTACTTCCCGAAACGTTGATTATCGATGAGGAAGGACAGCTTCGGCATAGATTGGTAGGTCCGCAAAATTACGAGTCCCTAGTGAGATTGCTGAATGAAAAGATTTGACTTTGCTTGGATCGAAATTGGATATGATGCTGATCAATTTAATATTTTTGAAATGTGGATCAAATAGCTCACTTAATTGCGTTTTTAGTGTGCGCAGAATTAGTACTTTGAGCCGGGATGGCGGAGATCCGACCTTGCAGGAGTTAAAAATATG